>NZ_JALBGW010000024.1:0-54478 GCF_023006485.1 Neorhizobium sp. BETTINA12A | reverse complement strand
GGTGTGGAGTGCGTGGAAGGCGGAAGATTAGCGGTGAACGCCGCCGCCGTTTCGACCGGCTTTGCGCCGGCGGCTGGCAGCTTCGGCGCTTCCGGTGCGGCGAGTGCCGGCGCTGCAATTTCCTGCTCGACCAGCTTGCCGTCCGGGCGGACGATCATCGTCTTGACCTTGCGCGGCATGACGGTCACCGGCTGCTGCTCAGCAGAGGTATTGTTTTGCGCAGTCCGATCCTGCGGCAGGAGGCGTGGATCCTCCGTCTCGCCGACATCGGTCGGCTCGATATCGTTCTCGCCTTCGAGCGGCAACGTATCGGGCATCAAGGTCTTCTGGACGACGTCGATCGGCTCCTCGTTGGAGGAGATCAGCGTGCGCTGCTTCGGATCCTTCGGCGAGACGCCGGCGACGCGATCGTAGACAGCCTTATCCTGGTTGGGGACAGTCTTGCCGCCCGGATTTTCCGGCGCAATCTTGATCGGCTCTTTGTCGGCGGCAATGATGACCGGTTCGCCGCCCGAAACGACACTCGAAACGCTGCTGCCAAGGAACGCATAGGCGCCGGCACCGCCAAGGATCACGACGCCGGCGAGAACCAGCGGCATGGCCCAGCTGCGGACGGAACGGCGGGCGTTCTCGACCGTCGCGACATAATCGGTGTCGGAATAATGCAGTTCCTCATGCTCCGCCGCCGGCAAGGGCGTCGTCAGGCTGCGGCGAAAATCCTCTTCCAGCGCACGTTCGAAATCGTCGAGATCGGTATAGGCCGGCGAACGGCTCGCTTCGGCAGCAGCCTGCTGGCCTTTCTGCGCGATATCAATCTCAGGCTTGCGCGCCGGCGCCGGGGCCGACTTGCCGGGGGCTGCCAGCAGCGTCGCAAGTTCGGCATCGATGTCGAGTTCGTAATCGGGACGATAGGCCGGCGGCTGTTCCGGCTCTTCTGCCGGCAGCGACGGCACGTCGAGCTCGGCGATCGCCTCCACCTGGTCTTCGGAATCGGCAATCTGAGCCGGATCGAATGGCAGGTCGGCCATCGATTCGGGCTCTTCGTCAACCTGCGTCTCCACAACCGGTGCCGCCACAGCGATGGGCGCAACGCGCGCGGCCGGCATCGCCGAAGGGGCGGCAGGTTCGGCCTTTACAGCAGCCGCCGCCGCAGGCGTCGCCTGAACCGGATGTTTCTGCGTCTCTTCGACGACGATCTCGGCAAGGTCGAGTTCCAGGCCATCGAGCGCCAACTCGAATTCCTCATCAGAGAAGGGATCCTTGTCGTCTAGAGACGGCACCTCGGCAACCGGAGGCGTGGCAACCGTCGCATTGGCAATCACGGGTGCGACAGCAGGCGTTGCGGCAAGCTCGGGCGCGTTCGCCACAGGGGTCGCGAGCGGCTGCCCGTTGGATGTCGGCAGCGTATAACGCTGGACGTCGTAGATCAGTTCATCGAGCGCGGAGAACCGATCCTTTTGCGACGCACCGGCACTCTGACCGGTCGATGTAACAGACGTGGCCGCGACGGGCGCAGGCTGCAGTTCCTGCGCCTCCGAGGTCTTTGCAGAAATCTGCAGTTCGGCAGCCGGTGCCGGCTCGATCTTCGGGCTCGGGAGATCGTCCAGAACCGGAGGCTCGACAGCATACTCGTTCGGTGCAGGTGCGGCCGCCTGAGAAGGGATTACAGCCGCCTGTGCAGAGGCCGCAGAGACATCTCGTGCCACGCTGAAATTGGTGAGCGGCATGCGGAAGCCAGGAATATAGGCGCCCTTGCCCCTCTCTGCCTTTGGCTCCGGTTCAAATCTCGCCTCCGGCTCGAAAGCTGCCTCGGGTTCCGGGGCTGCTTCAGGTTCAGGGGCTGCTTCAGGTTCGAAGGTCGCTTGCGGCACGAACCGGACCTCCGGCTCGATTTTCGCCTCGGGCTCGAACCTCACCTCGGGCTGGCCTGCAGCAACCGGTTCGGCCGCGATCGAGTTTTCCAACTCAGCCGCGAGATCGAATTCCTCCGCCGGCTCTTCTGTCGACGTGGCGGGAGACATCGCGCCAGCTGTCGGAAAATCGGGCAGATCGAAGACGGGTTCCACACGTGCGGTTTCGAAAGCCGGTTCGACTATCGGATCGGAGGCCACGCTCTCGTCGACGGCATCAAACGCCAATGGCGGCTCTTCGTCGCCGAACAGCTGATCGCCGCGCTCGCTGATCGCACTATCGGCCGGCAGAAAAGCCTGCGGCAGTTCGATCGCGGCCGGCTCAGCCGGAACGAACTCCAGTTCCTCCGGCTCCACCGGCGGCGCAGCCACTGCGGCATCGGAAGCAGGCTCGGCGAATGACCGGGGCACATCGTCAAGCGCGATATCGTGGATAGGATCGAGCCGCGGCGCATCATAGCGCTCGAACTCCTGAAGGAGCTCGTCTTCGAGATTGAATGCCGGCTCTCGCCGCCCAGACGCTGAAGTATCGGCGGAAGACGATCCGGGCCTGGCAGCGACGGGAAGATCGTCGTAGCCTACGATGCGGGCGAGTTCTGCCAGCGGATCATCATCGGCAAAGAAGTCCGGTAAATCATTCCGGTTACGCGCAAGGTTGTTATCGGCCATTACCTCGTCCACTCACCTACATTACAACGCATATGCCAGTGCAATGTGGGGAAATGGTGGCGATATTTTACCGCATTTCTTCCGGTGCCGCAGTGCCCGTGATCCCAAGTCCTGACTTCAAAACAGAGGCGACAGCATGCACCAGCCCAAGCCTGGCAATACTCAATTCTCGGTTTTTATCGTTAACAAAGCGTAATTCCGGTTGTTCTTTACCCTTATTCCAATGCGCATGGAAGAAACTTGCCAGATCATAGAGGTAAAAAGCAAGCCGATGAGGCTCCTGAGCCTGGGCCGCAGCCTCAATGATTCTGGGGTATTCCGCAAGTTTGGCGACCAGCTGCATCTCATTCGGATCGTTGATCAGGCTGCTCGAACCTTTGAGGTCGAGCGAAGCAAAATCGAGCCCTGGGAACGCTTCCTTTGCCTGCCGGAACACCGACGAGCAGCGCGCATGGGCATACTGCACGTAGAACACCGGATTGTCCTTCGACTGCTCGGTCACCTTGGCGAAGTCGAAATCGAGCGGCTCGGAACTCTTCCTGTAGAGCATCATGAAACGCACCGCGTCGCGGCCGACCTCGTCGACCACTTCGCGAAGGGTCACGAAGTTGCCGGAACGCTTCGACATCTTCACAGGCTCGCCATTGCGGTACAGCTTGACGAGCTGGCAGAGGAGCACGGTGAGCTTCGCCTTGCCGCCGGAGACGGCACGCGCGACGGCTTCCAGGCGCTTGACATAGCCGCCGTGGTCGGCGCCGAGCACATAGATCATCTCGTCGTAACCACGGTCGAACTTGTCCTTGAAGTAGGCAACGTCGGCCGCAAAGTAAGTATAGCTGCCGTCCGACTTGATCAGCGGCCGGTCCATATCGTCGCCCACTTCGGTGGAGCGGAACAGCGTCTGCTCGCGATCCTCCCAGTCTTCCGGCAGCTGGCCCTTCGGTGGCGGCAGCGTGCCCTTGTAGACGTGCCCCTTGAACGTGAGGTCGTTGATCGCCTGGCGGATGCGCTGCGCGCCATTGGCATGCAAGGTCCGTTCCGAATAAAAGACATCGTGATGGACGTTGAGCGCTTCGAGGTCGTCGCGGATCAGCGCCATCATCGAGTCGATCGCCTTGTCCTTGACGATCGGCATCCAGGCATCTTCCGGCATGTTGTGCAGCCGCGAACCGTATTCCTCCGCCAGGGCCTGCCCGACCGGCACGAGGTAGTCGCCCGGATAAAGGCCCGAGGGGATCTCGCCGATCGTCTCTCCAAGAGCCTCGCGGTAACGCAGGAAGACCGAGCGGGCCAGAACATCGATCTGGCTGCCGGCATCGTTGATGTAATATTCCTTGGCCACGTCGTAGCCGGCAAATTCCATCAGGTTCGCCAGCGCATCGCCAACGACAGCACCACGGCAATGGCCGACATGCATCGGGCCCGTCGGGTTGGCCGAGACGTATTCGACATTCGCCTTCTTCTCGGCGCCGATCGTCGAGCGGCCGTAATCCGTGCCCTCGGCAATCATCGAGGCGAGCAGGCGCTGCCAGTAGGGAGCACCGAGCCGGATATTGATGAAGCCGGGACCGGCCACGGAAACTTCGCTGATGTCAGCATCCGAACGCAGTGCTTCGGCGATGATATCGGCGAGCGCACGCGGATTGGTGCCGAGCGGTTTTGCCAGAACCATGGCGGCATTGGTAGCCACATCGCCGTGGCTCTGGTCCCGCGGCGGCTCGACTGCGATACGGCCGAAATCAAGCTCGCTTCGCTTTTCCTTGATAATATCAAGGCTTTCCAAAGCGTTCTTAATTCTTGTTTCGAAGTCGGCAAAAAGATTCATGTTCAATTATCCCCGATACATGCCCGAGGACCCTTGCTGGCCAGTGTCATTGGTGGCGGTGCCTAGCGCAAATCCGGAGTCTGGTCAAACAGCTCGCCATGCGCCTTGATGGCGAAGGTATCGGTCATCCCGGCGAGATAATCGCCCACATGCCGGGCTCTTGCGGTCTCGCCGAGACCGGCAATGTGATTGACCCAATAGTGGCTGCGCATCAGCGACGGATCATTCATATAGGCGCCGAACAGATCCGAGACGATCTGGGAGGCGCCGGCGCGGATGCGCATGATGTCCGGATGCCGGTAGATGCGCGAGAACAACAGCTTCTTGATGCAGCGGTCGGTTTCGGCCATCTCCCCAGAGAACGTCGCGATGACATGCCCAGCGGAGCGGACGTCGGTGGCGCTCTGCGGATCCACCTTATCGAGGTTGTGCTGCGCCACGCCGATAACGTCCTCGACCATGTGCGTGATCTGCCGGCGCATGATCTCATGGGCGAAACGGCTCGGCTCGAGATGCGGATAACGTGCCCTCACCTCCGCCATCAGCTTGGCGAGGAAGGGCACATCATCGAGCATCTCGAAGGTCAACAGGCCGGAGCGCAGCCCGTCGTCGATGTCATGGGTGTTGTAGGCGATATCGTCGGCGATTGCCGCGACCTGCGCCTCCAGGCTGGCATAGCTCGCAAGTTCCAGATCATGCAGTTCGCAATAGTCGCGGATCGGCTGCGGCACGGGGCCGCGGGTGCCCTCGCCGGTGGCGCTGAGCAGCGGACCATTGTGCTTGACGAGGCCTTCGAGGCTTTCCCAGGTGAGATTGAGCCCGTCGAAATCCGCATATCGGCGTTCGAGCTTGGTGACGATGCGCAGCGACTGGGCGTTATGGTCGAAGCCGCCATAGGGCTTCAGCATCTCATCCAGCGCATCTTCGCCGGTATGACCGAATGGCGTATGGCCGAAGTCGTGCACCAGCGCCACGCCTTCGGCGAGGTCCTCGTCGAGCTTCAGGGCGCGGGCAAGCGCACGGGCGATCTGCGCCACCTCGATCGTATGGGTCAGCCGGGTGCGGTAATGGTCGCCGTCAGGGCTGATGAACACCTGCGTCTTGTGCTTCAGCCGCCGGAATGCGGTGGTGTGGACGATGCGGTCACGGTCGCGCTGGAACTCCGAGCGCGTCAGGCTGCCGTCTTCGGGAAACAGGCGCCCGCGCGACGCCCAGGGGTTGGCGGCGTAGACCGCGCGCTCGCCACTGCCGAAACCCAGCGCCCTGGTATCGATCGTCATGCCGTCACCTGTTTGTTCATCCGCCGCCTGCCGCCCATTGACGTGCCCTTCACGTCTTCATACCTATAGTGGAGCTGTGCGCAATGCCGGTGACAGGAATCTCTCCGGGCCTTGAACCCGGCAGGAGGCGGATAATATGGAAACCAATGTAACTCTTTCAAATGCGGCGGCCAAGCGCATCGCCGAAATCGTCGGCAACGAAGCGGGCAAGCAGGCGCTGCGCGTCTCGGTCGAAGGCGGCGGCTGTTCGGGCTTCTCCTACAAGTTCGATCTTGCCGAAGCGCCTGGGGACGACGACGTGGTGATCGCCAACGGCAATGCCAAGGTGCTGATCGACAGCCTCTCGCTCGTCTATATGGCAGGCTCGGAGATCGACTTCGTCGACAACCTGCTCGGCCAATCCTTCCAGATCAAGAACCCGAATGCGGTTGCCAGCTGCGGCTGCGGCACCAGTTTCTCGATCTGATAACATCCTCCCTTACGCACTTCGCCCTTCCCAACGCTTCCTCTTTCGCTAAAAGAGGAAGCGAACAGTGGGAGGCAAGGGCCGATGAAGATCGCCACCTGGAACATCAACGGCGTCAAAGCGCGCATCGACAACCTGCGTCAGTGGCTAACCGATTCCTCCCCGGACATCGTCTGCCTGCAGGAGATCAAGTCCGTCGATGAGACCTTCCCGCGGCTGGAGATCGAGGCGCTCGGCTATCATGTCGAGACCCACGGCCAGAAAGGGTTTAACGGCGTTGCGCTGCTGTCGAAGACCAGGCCCGACGAAGTGATGCGGGGTCTGCCTGGCGGCGAAGGCCCGGACGGACAGACGGACGAGCAATCGCGTTACATCGAAGGCGTCTTTTCGGTGCCGGGCGGCGCGATCCGCGTCGCCTCCATCTATCTGCCGAACGGCAATCCCGCCGACGACCCAGTCAAATACCCCTACAAGCTGGCCTGGATGGAGCGGCTGCGCCTGCATGCGCAGAACTGCCTTCTCCTCGAAGAGCCGCTGATCCTTGCCGGCGACTACAACGTCATTCCCGAGCCGCATGACTGCTTCGATCCGGCCGCGTGGGCGACGGATGCTCTTTTCCTGCCACAGACCCGCGCCGCTTTCCGCAGGCTCGAAAATCTCGGCCTCGTCGATGCGGTGCGCGCCACGACCGACGCCACCAAGCTCTATTCTTTCTGGGATTATCAGGCGGGCGCCTGGCAAAAGAACAACGGCATCCGCATCGACCATCTCCTGCTATCAGCGGAAGCCGCAGACAGACTGAAATCGACGGCGATCGAGAAACATGTGCGGGCTTGGGAAAAGCCGTCGGACCACGTGCCCGTCATCGGCATGTTCGATTTCGGCTGATCGTCCGAAAGATCGGCGAGGCGTCGGTTATTCGACGCCTCTGGCAAATTCCTGCGACAGGGCGACCGCGCCGCGGCGATCTTCTTCGCCGACGACCGAAAATGCCTGTTCCTGCAATTGCTGCATCCAGACACATTCCTTGGCGGTGCACTTGTCGAGCGCCGCCGTCATGAAGGCGAGCCCCCGCACCGTCTGGCCTTCCTGGAAGAGAACGTTGCCGAAAACCGACATGGCGCCCGCATGGCCGCTCTTGCGGGCCTGGTTCAGCCATTTCTTCGCCTGCTGGATATTGGCGGTACCGCCCTCGCCTGCGAGAATCATCCGGGCGAGCTGGAACTGGGCTTCCGCCACGCCGAATGTGGATGCCGCCTGGAAATAGAGTTGCCGTGCCTGTGAAAGATCCGGCTTGATCGGGCTGCCGGGAATGCCGCGGCGATAATAGTTGGCCAGCGACAGAAGCGCGTTGACGAAGAAGCCGGTATCTTCCGAACCGGGCTCGACGCCCTGCGCGGCGATCTCGTTATAGATCTTGAAGGCCTCGAAATCGTCCTTCGCGACGCCGTCGCCGAAGGCGTACATATTGGCAAGCGCCCAGCGCGAGCCGGTATGGCCTTTCTCGGCGGCATAACGATAGGCTTCGACCGCATCTTCCTTCTGGCCGTTCTTATAGGCCTTGAAGCCGAACTTGAAGAGATCGAAGGGACCGGACTCCTTCGTCACGCCCGACTTGATATCGAAGGCCGCAGCCGATCCCGCCAAAATCGAGGCGAGCGACGCTCCAAGAAGCAATACTCTCATGGATCCGATGTCACACTTCGGCATGGTTCAGTTTCTTTCACTCCGCGCGCGACGACCCGCCGCAGCCCGAGCATCGCTCGCTGCCGGAACAAGATTTATCCGGGAATATCCCGCGCCTGCTCCTCCCGAGAGACGAATGAAACTGTAGCTGCCGTTTTCGGCAAGACTAGGACCCATAACCGCGGCAATTGCGGCAAGACAGGACGGCATCAGAATCCGCCTGCCTGAGCGCAAAAAGCCCGGCTTTTCATGAAGAAACCCGCCCATGATACTCCAATTACGCGCCCCGCCCCCGCGTTCCGCGCCTGTTCTTCCTCTATCGCTGCTCCCCGTTTGTGGCGGGAAGTGGACAGAAACGCCCCTCTCAAGGGACCTGACAATAGTCTCGAAAAAGTGTTGCTAAATCGTCACAAGAGAAGCGGCTAATTCGGAGCGGTACCATTAATAAGGAGTCCGCCAAGGCCTGGCCAACAAGATATCGGCGCCGATGGATAGTCTCACTATCCATCGGCGCCGGTCCCAAACTCAATTCTTAGAACTTGATGTTGTAGCTGGCAGTCAATGCATAAGCCCAGTCACCATTTGCCGTGGCGTTGAAGTTTGCACCCTTCGCAGTCGACTGGCTACCCGAAGTAAGATAGCTCACACCACCGCCGACACGAAGCTGGCCCGGGCCACAATCGATAGCTGCGCCAGCACCGACAGACCACGTATCCGTCATGATATCCGCTCCGTTACCCACACCCTTGTCCCAGCGAACATTGAGCGTGCCCGCGATCTTATCGGTAAACTGATGGCCGACGCCGCCAATAAGTGTCCAACCGTCCTTCCAGTTGTACTGGTCGTGTTGCGGAGGCAGGCCTGCAATATTGTAGTCGAGCGTTTTGAGTACGCTCCAGTCCGTCCATTCCGCCGAACCGTAAACCAGCCATCCGGGGGCGACACCGCTCTGCAAACTGAGCTTTAAAGATTGCGGCAAGGTCCCATGACCATCGGCCGCTACGGGAGCAGAGCCGAGGATAGGAGCCAACGCGAGTGGCGTAAAATCGCCATCAGCCTTGTGTTCGATTTGAGACCGATACATCAGTTGCGCGCGCAACGCATATTCAGGGATATCGTAGCCGACACCAAACCGATAACCGAATGCAGAATCGTCTTCCAGCCTCAGCGTTCCGTAAATGGACTCAGCCTTGTAGGTGAAATCCTGCATGAAGCCGCCACCAAGGAAATGGAGCCGTCCCTTCCCCATCTCGAAGCTAACATCGCAGGTGGCGCCGTATTCGTTGGCATGGAATTTCTTGCCAAAATAGTAATTCGAACTGGTCGGCAGACCGGCGGCCGCGTCAGCGGCCCTAGCTTGAGGACCGTATTTCGAGTCACCACCGTAAGGTTTGGTATAGGTAAATGCACAGGCCAACGCATCTGAGATGCGACCCATCGCAGCGACATTCGGAATGGCATAGTCCTGCGAAAACGGATCGTCAGACGAACTCACTCCGTTGATCGTGTCGAAATCGCGACGCGGGTTAACGTAGGTTACACCGGCCTGTACCGCAGCGTTGCCCCGCTCGTACAGGATATCGGTATTCGCCTCTCCCCAAGAGAAGCCGCCCGCATGAACCTGCGTCTGCCACACGCCAGCAGCGGTGAGCGCTAGAAGGCCCCTCGTAATTAGTTTGCTTACCATAAAATCTCCCACTCCCTGGTAAGTGACCGAAATCACTCTAGATGGTTCGCTCCGATTGACAACTTTCGGCTGTCCGGCGCTTCGCGGCGCAAACGCGTTATAGATTTACGTAAGCAAACCAGGAACCGGGGCTTTGATGCCGATTTCGGCACAAAATTACTCTTTCTCCGCTAATGCGATCGTTAAAATTGGAATTATATTATTTTAAGCCGGCTACCTGTGACAATGTGGCAACAATACGGCTTTCTGCTTGTGAGCAGTTGCACACATGCCGAACCAGACCAACAAACGGTTGCGAAAAATGAAAATGCCGCGTCGTTTCCGGCGCGGCATCCCTTATCGAACTGATTCACAATGAAGACTGTCAGCCAGCTTCGCTGATGCGCAGAAGCGCGATCTTCAGGTTCGCCATCTGAATTTCCAGTTCGGCAAAGCGCTCGCGCTCGGCAGCAACCACTTCGGGATCGGCATTGGCGACGAACTTCTCGTTGGCCAGCTTCTTGCCAATACGGTCCATCTCGGCCTCGGTCTTTCCGACTGCCTTCTCGATGCGCGCCTTTTCCGCCACCAGGTCGATCAGGTTGCCGAGCGGCAGGCAAGCCGTCGCCTCGCCGATGACGATCTGGGCAGAGCCCTTCGGCGCCACGTCGGCGAGTTCGATGGTTTCCACGCGCGCAAGGCGGCGGACAGCTGCCTCATGACGGCGCAGACGCGCTTGGGTCAACTCGTTGGCTCCGACAACGATCAGCGGCGCAATGGCCGATGGCGGTACGTTCATCTCGGCGCGGGCCGAGCGCAGGCCGGTCACGAGATCGACCAGCCAGTTGATCTCCTCCGCAGCCGCCTGATCGGCGAATTCCGGTGCCGGCCAATCGGCATGGCAAAGCAGGCCATCGCGCGTTTCGGTATGGGCCCAGAGCTCTTCCGTCATGAACGGCATGAACGGATGGAGGAGCTTGTAGGTCTCTTCCAGCACATAGGCCGCGCAGGCCTGCGCCTCGACCTTGGCACCCTCGTCCTCGCTCATGAAGATCGGCTTCAGCAGTTCAAGATACCAGTCGCAGACTTGGTTCCACACGAAGCGATAGAGAGAAGCCGAAGCCTCGTTGAAACGCTGGGTCTCGATTGCCTCGGTGACGTCGCGGATCGTGGCGGAAAGTTCGGTCAGGATCCAGCGGTTGACGGTCAGCGCCGTTGCCTCCGGCAGGAAAGCCGGGTCGCGCTTGACGCCATTCATCTCGGCAAAGCGGGTGGCATTCCAGAGCTTGGTGCCGAAATTGCGGTAGCCGGCGATGCGGGCCGGATCGAGCTTCACGTCGCGCCCCTGCGCCGCCATGATCGCCAGCGTGAAACGCAGCGCGTCGGCACCGTATTCGTCGATCAGGTCGAGCGGGTCGATGACGTTGCCCTTCGACTTCGACATCTTCTGACCGTTCTTGTCGCGCACCAGGGCGTGAATATAGACGGTGTGGAAGGGCTCGACCGGATTACCCTCCTCGTCCTTCATGAAGTGCAGACCCATCTGCATCATGCGAACGACCCAGAATGGAATGATGTCGAAACCCGTGACGAGAACGTTGGTCGGATAATACCGCTTCAGTTCCGGGGTGTGTTCAGGCCATCCCAAGGTCGAGAACGGCCACAGCGCGGACGAGAACCAGGTGTCGAGCACGTCCTCATCGCGGGTCAGGATCTCGCCCGGCTTGAAGTTCTCCAGCAGGTCCTCGACGAGGGCCTTCATCGGCCCTTCGTGCGACAGATAGTGCTGAATTGCCGCCTGCAGCGCCTCTTCCTCGGTCTTTTCGACGAAGACCTGGCCGTCCGGGCCGTACCAGGCCGGAATCTGGTGTCCCCACCAGAGCTGGCGGGAAATGCACCACGGCTGGATGTTCTCCATCCACTGGAAATAGGTGTTTTCCCAGTTCTTCGGAACAAACTTGGTGCGGCCTTCGCGAACCGAGGCGATCGCCGGCTGGGCAAGCGTCTTGTTATCCACCCACCATTGTTCCGTCAGGCGCGGCTCGATCGGCACGCCGCCGCGGTCGCCATGCGGCACCATGTGCTTGTGCGGCTCGATCTTGTCGAGCAGCCCGGCTTCCTCGAATATCTCGACGATGATCTTGCGGGCCGTGAACCGATCTTGGCCTTCCAGCCGGTCCCAGGCGCCATGCAAGGCGGCTGGATTGTCCAGGCCCTCCAGAAAATCCTCGTTGTCCTTGATGGTGACCGTTCCGTCGATATCGAGAACATTGATTCGGCGCAGCCCTGCCCGCTTGCCGACTTCGAAGTCGTTGAAGTCGTGGGCCGGCGTGATCTTGACCGCGCCGCTGCCGGCCGTCGGATCGGCATAATCGTCCGCGACGATCGGGATCCTGCGGCCAACGATCGGCAGGATGACATGTTTGCCGACGATCGACCTGTAGCGTTCGTCATCCGGATTGACCGCAATACCGGTATCGCCGAGCATGGTTTCGGGACGTGTCGTCGCGACGACGATGTAGTCCCGCGTCTCGAATTCGGTGGCGTTGCCGTCTTCGTCGAAGGCAACGGGATACTGATAAGTGACGCCGTCTTCGAGCGGATAACGCAGGTGCCACAGATTGCCGTTGATCTCGATCTGCTCGACTTCCATGTCGGAGATCGCGGTCAGCAGCTTCGGGTCCCAGTTGACGAGACGCTTGTCCTTGTAGATCAGGCCCTGCTTGTAGAGGGTGACGAAGACTTCCAGGACCGCGGCCGAAAGCCCCTCGTCCATGGTGAAACGCTCGCGGGACCAGTCACAGGAAGCACCGAGACGCTTCAGCTGGTTGAAGATCAGCCCACCCGATTCTTCCTTCCATTCCCAGATTTTGTCGACGAAGGCCTCGCGGCCCATTTCGCGGCGGCCCGGAAGCTGGCGCTCCATCAACTGGCGCTCGACGACCATCTGGGTGGCGATGCCTGCATGGTCCATGCCGGGCTGCCACAGCACGTCCTTGCCGCGCATCCGCTCGAAGCGGATCATGATGTCCTGCAGCGTGTTGTTGAGCGCGTGGCCCATATGCAGCGAACCGGTGACGTTCGGCGGCGGGATGACGATCGTGAAGGTTTCCGCGCCCGGCTTGGCGTTGACGCCGGCGCGGAAAGCGTCGGCCTCGTCCCAGGCCTTGGCGATCCTCGGTTCTACTTCTGCGGAATCATAGGTCTTTTCGAGCATTTCCTGACCCGTTTTTGTTCTTTGAGAGCTATCGGGGTGTAAATAGGATGGGGTGTTCCAAGTCAATAAAAAAGCCGCCCCGTCACCGGAGCGGCCGTATCGATCAGCCTTGCGGGCGGGTTGGCTACGCCAGCCGCTGGTTCAGCGGCGCGTGCCGCGGGAGACGCGTTCGATTTCCTCGCGCACCAGGCGCTCGACCAGCGTCGGCAGGTTGTCGTCCAGCCATTCCTGCAGCATCGGGCGCAGCATGTCGCCGGCCATGTCCTCAAGCGAGCGGCGCTCCATGCCGTTGAACACCGAGGCAAGCTCGCTGAAGGATTTTGCGACCTGAGCGCCGGCTTCGGCTGACAGGAGGTTAGCCGTCTCCTCGATCTTGGCCGGCAGGCTGCGCGGGGCCTGTTCCGCGGCGAATTTCGGTTCTGCCTTCGGTTCGACCTTTGGTTCAGGCCGCACCGGCGCCTCGGCTCTGCTGGAAGCCGACAGCGGCGGATCGAAAACCGGCATCATGACGCGCTGGACCGGTTCCGGCTGCGAAGCCGGCGCTGCCTGCGTGACTGGGGCGGCGGCCTGGGTGACCGGTTCGCGGAATTCGGGCATGCGCGGCATCTGGGGACGAAGCGGAGCCGGCTCTTCCTGGCGTGCCGCCGGTGCGGGCGAAGACGGTGTTTGCGCCGGAGAGATCGTCGCTGACAGCGTCGGCGCAGTCGAAGCGGTGGAAAGGCGCACCGGGCCGGTTTCCTGCTGGCGGACCGAAGCGGCGCGAACCCTTGCGGCGACGTCGGCGAGTGACAGGGTACGATCCTGCTGCGCCGGCTGGCCCGACGACCCTTGCGCGTAGCTCATCGGTTCGTTGCGGGAGGGCGCGCCGCGGTCATTGGCAGCCATGTCCGGGACGAAGCCCGGCTCTTCGCCGTCTTCGATCTCATCCTCGCCATAGACCGGAGGGAGCTGGCCGTTGAGCGCGTTCTCGGCGTTCGGCTCATTGCTTTCAATGATCCGGCGAATGGACGCCAAGATTTCTTCCATGGAGGGTTCACGCGCTACATTTGGCTGAGCCATTTTCATCCCCGCTGTTACCGGCACTCGACTCGGCCCCGTGGAGGGTGAACCGAATCGACGTTACTCTAAGGTCTTGGGGGGGCTGGAAACAATGACAAGTGCCCCAGGCTTCCTACGGATACACAGTTTTGTTGGCGTTGTGAATCCCGTTAGTCACACTTACCGGAACAGATGACAGCTGGATGAAATAACCGGATGGCGTCGACAGAAACGACAAAGGGGCCGCAAGGCCCCTTCCGTTCATGGCATTCGATCGTGTCGGAGCAATCAGAACACGAATTCCTTGACCTTGCGAAAGCCTGGCAGCGGCTTGACCGACGCATTGAAATAGGCGCTTTCGGAAATCGAGCCCTGTTCCTTCACCAGCACCTTCGCCTGGGCGGCATTGCCGTAACCGACGACTGCGATCAGCCGGCCGCCGTCGCGCAGCTGCTCCAGAAGAGCGGCAGGCACTTCCTCGACGGCACCGTTGACGAAGACCAGGTCATAGGGGGCCTCGGCAGGATAACCCTTTTCGAGTTCGCCGGTAACGACCGCGACATTGTCGTAGCCAAGCGAGGAGAGCGTTCCAGTCGCCTGCGAGGCCAGCGCCTCATCCGCCTCCAGCGAAACCACGGAGCCGGCGATCAGCGACAGGACGGCGGTCGCATAACCGCTGCCGGTGCCGATTTCGAGCACGACATCATCCTTGGTGATCGCCGCGAGCTGCAGAAGCTTGGCAAGCGGCGAAGCCTCCATCAGGTAGCGCCCAGGCGCCACCTCGATATCCTTGTCGATATAGGCGAGCGACTTTGCCTTGGCCGGCACGAAAGCTTCGCGCGGTACATTATAGAAGGCCCGCAGAACCGAATGCGACGTGACATCGGTGGTGCGGATCTGATTTTCGACCATCTTTGTCCGTGCTGCTTCGAAATCCATCATCTCAGTCGTCCCAAATCACCGGCGATGCGCCGGCTCACGCATGTCCGTCTTACTGACGGCGAGACACGCTTTCAAGACGCCGGCCGGTTTCGAAGCAAAAAAGCCGAGGTGAACGGCCCTCTCCTGCAATCCCGATGCTCAGGCGTAGGCCGGCGGCGCTTCTTCAAGCTTGCGGACGGTCACATAATCACGGCCATAGGAGGAGCGCAGGCTATGGCCCTTATCGAAGGCGGACTGTTCAGCGGAGGTCAGCGGGAACATGCCGTCGGCGAACGTTCCGGTGCCTTCGACCTCGTTGGCCGCCTGGCGATGCACATTGATAATCCTGGTGATCATGACGCCTTCCTTCCGTTCCGCCCAATAATCGCTGAGCAGGCCTTTCTGTTCCGAGCCTAGGAGGAGAAGGTTAAAAAATTAACCATGTTGCACCGCACACAAAAATGCGTGGTAAATGCTTGGTATCAAAGCATGTTTGGATTTGAGGGATTGGTCCGGAAAGAAGGGAAAATTGGAGGCCTCGCCCGGAATCGAACCGGGGTGCAAGGATTTGCAGTCCTCTGCGTCACCACTCCGCCACGAGGCCATCCGAACGCATAAAGAGCGAGTGGTGTCGGGCGTTTAGAACGAATCGAATAACCGCGCAAGCGCGGTTTGGCCCGATTGCCATTTTTTTCTGCACAAGATGACGGACGCCGATGCGGGCGGGCCAGTTCGCATCTCTGCCCGCGGTCCACGTTCGGAAAAAAACTGGCCGGAATGTCAAAAAAACGGCTCGATTGGATGCCGGCCGGCGCTCCGGATTGGCTTCATAAAAAATTCACCAAAATTACGGAACCAAACGCTTCCGGATGAGTTCTCTACGCCGCAATGCAAGGTGTGGACATGACGAGTAACGTAACTGAAGCAGATGACTCCGTGTGGAGTTCCCCCGTCAGAGTACGCGTTGGATACGGTTTCCCAGAAACCATCCACGGACCAAAAGAAGCCCTGGAGTACCTCAACTGGCGCTGGCCGGTGCGTGAAGGTACCTATTATATCAAGGCCCTGAAGGAGTGCGCCGCCTGCCTGCAGCGCAGGCTTCCCCTGGAAAGGGTGCGGGAAACCTTCATTCTCGCCAGCATCGAAGCGAAGATGTTGAACTGATCTCACCTTTTGGGCGGGGCCGATGATCAGTGTGAAACTCAGTGCCTCTGACGGCGTGCGGCGCTTACGCTGGCCAATAGAAATCGGAACGAAAGTCAGCCGGGATGTCTGACAATCTGCCGATGGCTTCGGCGACGAAACCGATCTGCATGGCCAGATAACGGATTTCGCGCGGCACCGGTATGCCGGTCATTGTTTCGCGATTGCGCCAGGTCTCGTACCCGGTCGACCTGATCCGCCGTTCGGCCTCGCGCAGCACGTCGTCGCGGCTCGGCATCTCGCCCTCGGCCAGATCGGCAAGCTTCGCCACGCAGGCCGCAAGCCCGCCTTCGATCACTCTCAGACCCATGTTCACCCTCGTCTTCAATCCCGGGAGCAATCCTAGTGATTCGGGGAAACATGCGCCAGAGTCTCTGAGGCAACACTGAAGTGGCGATGGCCCGGCGACTGTGCTAAAGTGGCGTCGTTGCCGGGTGGGGGAGCACCGGGCGGCGAACATGCGGTAGGAGGAGACCGTCATGCAGTATCTGGAATTCATCACCACCCTCAATCCGGTCGTTCTGGCGATCCTCGTGATCGTGCTGGCCTGCGGAGCCTACGACTATTGGGCGCAGTCTCGATAACGGCCCGATAACGGATGGCGTAGCCTTTTGATTTTCCATGAGACGCCGGGCGTTCACGTTTCCGGCAGGTTGTGGCTCGCGCCTTTGCGAGGACACGGTTTATTGTTACCCATACCGCTGTTTTAAGGCGGAATGGAGAGACGAACAGTGAGCGCAAGCATCGAATTCGACGACACCTCAACTTCGCTGAGCGGCACGCTGCGCCAGCTTATCGACGGCATCAAGGGTCAGTCGGTGACGCTGCGGCAATTGATGGATGCGGTCGGCGAACAGGGCCTGTTGCTCATCTGTGCCATTGCCTCCCTGCCCTTCCTCCTTCCCGTGTCGATCCCCGGGGTCAGTACCGTGTTCGGCGCGGCGATCATCCTGATCAGCCTGGCGATCACCGCCAACCGGCTGCCCTGGTTGCCGAAGAAAATCCTCGACCGCGAACTTGATACGAAGAAACTGCTGCCGGCGCTGGAAAAGGGCGTCAGCATCGTTTCGCGCCTCGACCGGTTCCTGAAGCCGCGCATTTCGGCGTTGACCACCGGCCGGCTTGTCAGCCGGATCAACGGCCTGGCGATCGCGGCCGGCGGCGTGCTGTTGATGTTTCCGCTGGGGCTGGTCCCCTTCTCCAACACCCTGCCGGGAATCGCCATCCTGCTTCTGTCGACCGGCATGATCCAGCGCGACGGGCTGATCGTGCTCGGCGGCTATCTCTTCAACGTCGTGACGGTGATCTATTTCGGCGTGCTTGCCTACGTAGCGTTCAGCGCCGGCCAGGGTATCGCATCGATGTTCGCCTGATCGTGCAGCCTTATCGCTGTTCGGCCTTACGCCCCCGCCGCCTTGCCCACCAGAGTGCGATGCGGCGGCGTTGACGCCGCACGAAGGGCAGATCGTGCGAGAGCACCAGAAAGCCGAGCGGCAGCATCCAGAAGCCAAGGATCGGCAGGAAGCCGAGCACGCCGCCGAAAATCAGGACGACGCCGACGACGACCCGGCCGATCCGCGACCGTGGCATGGGAATCTGTACGCTGCCCAGCGCCAGTTTGCCGCTTTGCGGGTCGATTCCAAATCGCCTCGGTTTCCGTTCGCCTGCCACTCTCAATTATCCTCACCGGTTAAAGGCCCAGCTTTGCCCGGGAAATGGGGCTTTACCGGGGATAAAACAACCAAGTTCATTTTTTTTGCAAAAACCGCTTGGCAAAACGACAAAGCATTTGTATTACCCGCCGCACACGCCGCGACCCTTCGCGGATGATCCCTGGTAGCTCAGCGGTAGAGCATTCGACTGTTAATCGACAGGTCGCCGGTTCGAATCCGGCCCGGGGAGCCATTTTATAAAGGTCGTGATGAAAATCACGGCCTTTTTAATGCGCTTTTTCAAATAGATAGCCGCTTTCTCTCAGGTTTTACCCGGTTCGATCAGCGGGGCGGCCTTGCCGTTCTCATTACATTTTGATTACATTTCCCCATACAGGCTATGGGGCAGGACGGTCGATGGCTATGCGAGAGCCCGACCCGGCGAGCAAAGATTTCCTTGTCCTGGTCGAGAGCATTCGACAATGGGCACGGTCGATGGGAGCAAGTCATTCATTTGTGCACGTGACCACTGGGTCTCAGATTAAGGCCACAGACAAATTGATGAAGGCTGCCGGCCGTGTAATGATCGGAGGCGCTTATTGCTTGAGATGACGGAAACAGAATATTTTCATAAATAAAATGGATCAAATATATCCGGGCGAAATTGGGGCGCGTCTGCAGTGATCTACGGATTTCTCATTATTATTTCGCTCTTGCCAACTCAGGTAGGCACGCCAAAAGGCGTACCTGCAGAAACCTCCAGAAAAATAGAATGCAACTATATTGACGTAAAAAGCATCATTGATAAAATATACTCGAAACACGCCATCGGGGCGACACCAAGCGACTCGGTAATATCCGAACACTACAAAGAAATTTCAGATAAACTATTTGATAAATACAGTTCACTTCGCTTCAAATTAAACTCCTGTAATTATATTTTCAATAGAAGTCAGAGCTTTGAGGTGTTGGGGTCATTGATGGTATTCAATTATACCTACAGGATAAATATTCTAAATAATGCAGAGGGCGCGCCAAAATACATCTGCGTCATTCGAAGTGTTGACAAGCTAACGTACACAATCCCCGGGGCCATCCCAGAAAAAATTAAGTGTTTCTCGAGGTAAAAACAACAGAAACGGTTCCAGTTCCGCAAAACAGACCGGAGCACGCCATAAGTCTCGACGAACTGTCGCATTGTTAAATTGTTAATGCTTGATTGCCGCCGATATCTATTATTCGAGGGAAATTAATGAAGATATTCTTTGGATTTATATTCGGCGTCGCCTTTATTGTTAACGCAGTGTCGGAGATTAGGGAGATATCATTTTATAAGAAAAACGATTGGGATTTTGATTTAGATAGCGGCACAAAATTGCAGGTCTATCGAGGAGATTCTGATGAAAAGAAAGACATAATCTCGAATAGGGAGCGGGTTATTTACGCCAAGCCAATCATCATACTTGTGTCCGGAATGTTCTTTGTACTTAACATTATGTTATTCTGAGAATAACTCCATGGATGAAGCCCCGCGCAAGCAAATTGGGGACTTGACTATCAAATCGATGGCTTCTCCGTGGATTTAAAGGCCGCCGCTGGATTTAACCGATCTTTTAAGGGTGCTAGGATCACGGCTACCTTCAGCGCGGACGGCGTATCGATTCAAGTAAACGTTGGAACCCCGCGATCGGCGAGCTCGGCACACAGTTCGTCCAGCGTCACCTCGCCATGGGCCGATACACGTTCGCCAATCCACCAGCTATGTGGTGAGAATAAGGCCCCTCGATGAGGCTGGCGCCGTGTTCCAGTGGTGGCGAATTGCCGGGCGCCGTTCCGGGATCGGGTTCTCTGCCGAGCTTATTTCAGGCCAAACAATTCCACCGCGTTGTTGCGGAAGATAGCGGAGCGCTCGGCCGATGTCAGTGGCACCTTGAAGGCAAAACGCGGATCGTCGAAATCCCAGTGCGGATAGTCGGTCGAGAACATCAGCCGGTCGGTGCCGATCCAGCGTAGGATATCGAGGAGATGCCGGTTGTTCTCCGGCTCCTCGATCGGCTGGGTGGTGTACCAGAAATTCTCGCGCACATATTCGGACGGCTTGCGCTTCACGTGCGGAACCTCGTCGCGCATGCGCTTCCATTCCCGGTCGAGCCGCCAGACGAGCGACGGCAGCCAGGAGAACCCGCCTTCGACGAGCACGATCTTCAGTTTCGGGAATTGTTCGAACACGCCTTCGAGGATCATGCTGGAGAGCACGGTCTGGAGGCTGTTGGAGGCTGCGTAGTGTTCCTCCAGATAAAACGAACTCCAGCCGGACGGTGTATTCGGGCGGTAGCCGAAAGCGCTGGTATGCAGCCCGATCGGCAGGCCGTAATGCTCGGCCGCCTCATAGATCGGCCAGTAGCGGCGGCGGCCGCAGGGCTCCAGCGTGCGCGGCGGCATGGCGATCTGCACGAAACGGCGGTCGGTGACGCGACGGTCGATTTCCGCAACCGATTCCCTCGCGTCCTCTTGGGAGATACAAATGGAGGCTTTCAGCCGAGGTTCCGGCCCGGCAAACTTGTCGATCTGCCAGTCGTTCAGCGCCGCGCAGAGGGCTGCACCGAGTTCCTGGTTGAATGCCATGCTGCCGGCTGCGAGCGGCTGCAGGATGCCGTAGTCGATGTTGCACTCTTCAAGCAGTTGTTGCCGAAGGAATGGCAGATCGGACGCTGGCGGGCCGCCGTTCGGAGGCCAGGAATCGCGGCGCATGCCGTTGCCCGGCGTCATGCGCGGATAGGGCAGCGTGCCGAGCAAGGGGTTCGCCGTGCGCACCGCGAAATCCCGCACATGCGTTTTCCAGCGTTCGGGCAGGTAGTCGAGCAACTGGTCCGGCCGGGAGAAAGCCGGATGCACGTCGCAATCCACCACGCCCTGCATCTGCGATTTTTCGGAGCTACGTTCGAGTACTGGGGTTTCCATGGGTCAGCCTCCAAATCTCGGATAGGTGGCGAGAACGTTGTCGCGAAGGATCTTATTCACCTTGGCTTCCGGCAAGCCCTCGGGCAG
Source organism: Neorhizobium sp. BETTINA12A (assembly GCF_023006485.1). Taxonomy (NCBI): domain Bacteria; kingdom Pseudomonadati; phylum Pseudomonadota; class Alphaproteobacteria; order Hyphomicrobiales; family Rhizobiaceae; genus Neorhizobium; species Neorhizobium sp. BETTINA12A. The sequence continues at coordinate 33,897 of NZ_JALBGW010000024.1, read as the reverse complement.
CACGTCCAGGCCCTCGAAATGCCAATGCGGGTAATCCGAGGAGAACAGCAGCATATCATCGCTGAGCAAATGGTCGAGCGTCCTGGCGACGTCCTCGACATCGTCAGGGCCATCGAAGGGCTGCGACGTCATGCGGATATGCCTGCGGATAATGTCGGCCGGTGCGTCCTTGACCCAAGGCACTTCGATGCGGGTGCCGCGCCAGTCCTTGCTCATGCGCCACATCAGCGCCGGCATCCAGGTCACGCCGGATTCGATCATCACGGCCTTCAAATTGGGATATTTGACGAAGACACCCTCGGAAATCAGGCTCGCGACCTGGGTTGAGAAACCCTGCGGCTGAACCACATGGTCTTCGATCAGGAAGGAATGGAAGCCGCTATGGCTCGGCGCGTTGCGGAAGTTCGATCCTGCGTGAATGCCGATCGGCAGGCCGTGTTTCTCGGCCGCCTCGTAGATCGGCCAGTAGGTGCGGCGGCCGAGCGGCAGCTCGGTCATGGCAAGCGTCAGGATCTGCACGAAACGCTTGTCGTCGGCCCGTCGCTCGATCTCCTCGACCGCAGCCTCGACATTCTGGAACGGCACCAGCATCGATGCCCGGAGGCGGCTATCGCGGCTCAGCCACTTGTCGGCAAGCCAGTCGTTGGTGGCACGGCATATGGCGGCGGCCAGATAGGGATCGAAAAGGGCGTGAGCGCCTGAAACCACGTTGAGGATGGCGCCCTCCAGGCCGAGCGGGTCGAGCAGGTTCTTCTGCATCTGCGCGAGCGGATCGCCGCTCCACGTCCAGTCAGGCCGCATATAGGGACGCGTGCGCTCAGGATAACTCATCAGTTCCAGCACGTCGACTTCGCGTGAAGTCACGATCTCCTGCCAGTAGTCGTCGAGATAGGGAAGCAGGTCGGCGCGACGCGGTGTCGGCGGGTGGACGTCGCAATCGATCGCCCCGGCGGTTTCGAATCTGGCCATCTTCGTATGCGTCTCGCTCATCGTTAACATCTGTGCTGCTTTCGTCTGTGCGGCCTCACGCCGCCTGCGTCCCCATCTTTTCCTCGAGCCCCAGCCTTTCCTCGCGGATGAAATCCGCCGCCTTTTCCGCGATCATCACGGTCGGGGCTTGGGTATTGCCGGAGACGATGGTCGGCATGATCGAGGCGTCGACGACGCGAAGGCCGGTGATGCCGTGGACCCGCAACCGATCGTCGACCACCGCCAAACGGTCGCGGCCCATCTTGCAGGTGCCAACGGGATGGAAAGTCGTGTTGAGGGTCCGGCGCGCATAGTCGAGCATCTCGTCATGCGACTGCACGGCAGCGGTCGGCGCAATTTCCTCTGGCTCGAAACGCGCCATGGCGGGGCTTGCGGCGATGCGCCGGACCGCGTCGATCGACCGTATCAGGATGTCGCGGTCGGCCTCCTCTTTCAGGAAATTGTGCAGGATGCGCGGCTGGACCGCAGGGTCGCCCACCGCGACATGGCAATGGCCGCGGCTTTCCGGCCGCAGGATACAGGCCGACGAGGTGATGCCGGGGAACGGATGCATGGCGCCGCCGAAACTCGGCGAGGTGGAGCCTGAGACGTGGATCTGGATTTCAGGCGCCGGCGCATCCGGCGTGGTCTTGATGAAAGCACCGAGCAGGGTCGGCGATCCGCCGAGCGGCCCGCGTTTGGTTGCAAAATACTGCATGCCGAGCAGCATCCGGCCGAACCGCGTGCCGGCGCGGGTATTCAGCGTATGGGTGTTGTGAAGACGATGCTGAACCCTGATGTGCCAGTGGTCCTGCAGGTTTTCGCCGACACCCGGCAACGCGTGCAGCACCTCTATTCCGGCAGATGCAAGCACGTCCGGCGCGCCGACGCCGGAGCGCTCGAGGATGGCCGGCGAGCTATAGGCTCCGGCAGATAGAATGACTTCCCTCCCCGCCTTCGCCTCGTGATTCCGGCCATACAGGCTGAACACGACGCCGTTCGCCTGGCTGCCCTCAAAGGTGATCCTGTCGACGAGAGCGCCGGTGACGACTGTCAGGTTGCGGCGGTTGCGGACAGGCTCCAGAAATGCGCGGGCGGTGGAATGGCGCACGCCGTTCTTGATGGTGGCAACAAAGAAGGCCACGCCTTCATTGTCGCCGGAATTGTAGTCGCCCGCAGCGGGAATACCCTGCTCGATCGCCGCCCGGCGATAGGCCTCCAAGGCCTCCCAGCGCACATTGGGATCGGAAACCGCCCATTCGCCCTCGGTGCCGTGCGCCTCGGAACCGGCCCGATGGAACGTTTCGGAGCGCTTGAAATAGGGCAGCACGCTTTCCCAGGACCAGCTACGATTGCCGAGCTGCGCCCATTGATCGTAGTCGTAGGCGTGGCCGCGCACATAGATCAGGCCGTTGATCGCGGAACTGCCCCCGAGCATTTTTCCGCGCGGCAGCGTGAGCTGGCGGCCGTTGAGGTAGGGTTCGGGCTCGCCCTTGTAGAGCCAGTCATATTGGGGCCTGCCGATGAGATGGGCGAGACCGAGCGGCATGTCGACGTAGAAGCCGCGCCCCTCGCCGCCGCCCTCGATCATCAGCACCTCGATCGCCGGGTCCGCCGATAGCCGGTTGGCCAAAACGCAGCCTGCCGTGCCACCGCCCACGATGACGTAATCGTAGGTACGGGAATGCTCGAACGCACCCATGGTCTCTCCTCCACTTTCCGCAACAGAGAGCCGCGCGCCTCGCGGTTACGGTGCCGAAACGGCGCCGGAAGAGCAAAGGACACAACGGCCGCGCCGTCGCAGCCTCCCATACAACCATGGCATATGGCCCGGTTGAAAGGAAGTCATTTGCTGCAAAAACCGAATGCAAAAGTATACATCAGCATCCTCCTGCTGTAGGTTTCCCCTACGGCAGGTTGCCGCAATTCGGGAGGAGGAAGCCGAATCGCGGGCGCGATGTATGCATCACCAGCCTTGTCGGCATGAGTTTGTTTCATCAGTTTGTTTCATTGGGGAGGAGCCCAGAGATGAGCAAGACGAAGGACGGCGTGCCGTCTGTCATCCATAACAGCAGGATCAACCGAAGAACGCTTCTGGCGTCCGGCGCAGCGCTGGGAGGCGCGATGCTGCTGCCCGGGCAGATGTTCGCCCAGGCGTCGACGCCCAAACCGGGTGGCACCTTGCGCATTGCCATGCCGTTCAATCCGGCGGCTCTCGACCCGATGACCGGTCGCAATGTACCGGACTTCAACGCGCTTTACGCTCTGTTCGACGCGCTGATCGCGTTCGACCCGGCGACGCTCGAGCTGAAGCCGATGCTGGCCAAGGACTGGACCTTCACCGATCCCACGACGCTGGTGCTCAACCTCGTCGACGGCGTGAAATTCCACGACGGCACCCCGTTCAACGCCGAGGCCGTGAAGTTCAACCTCGACCGCTTCATGAGCGACCCGCGCTCCAACGTGAAGTCGGACCTGGTTTCGGTCGCGTCCGTGGCGGTCACTGGTCCTAGCCAGGTGACGATCAAGCTGAAGCAGCCGAACTATTCGCTGCCGACCATCCTGACGGGCCGCGTCGGCTGCATCGTCTCGCCCGCCTCCATCAAGGCGGCTGCCGACGGCAATGTCGATCGCAATCCGGTCGGCACCGGGCCGTTCAAGTTCGCCGAGTGGCGCGACAACGACCTGATCCGCGTCGAGAAGAACCCGGCCTACTGGCAGCCGGGCCTGCCCTATCTCGACGGCATCAACTTCCGCATCATCAACGAGCTGAACACCGCCGCCCGCACGGTGACGGCCGGCGAAACCGATCTTGCGCTCAACATGGCCGCCCAGCAGATCGCTACCGCCCGCCGGGTGCAGGACCTGACCGCTGAAGCCAATCCTTCGATGATCTTCTTCACCCTGATGATGAATTTCGCCAAGCCGCCGCTCAACGACGTCCGGGTTCGGCAGGCGATGAACTACGCCATCAACCGCACCGAATTGAACCAGGTTCTGATGCTTGGCCTCGGCGAACCGACCTCGACCATGTTTCCCAAGGATTTCTGGGCGGTAGATGCCGGGACGGCGCAGTTCTACCAGCACGATCCGGAAAAGGCGCGCAAACTGCTGGCCGATGCCGGCTACCCGAAGGGCTTGGAAGTCGAGACCTGGAGCTGGCCGGACCAGACATCGGTTCAGCGGCTCGAAGTGGTCGGCGAGCAGCTTTCGCAGGTCGGCATTCGCCTCAAGGTCACCCCCTCGCCTCCGCAGGTCGTGAACCAGGCCTTCTATATCGAAGGCAAAGGCGCGATGATCCTCAATCCGCAGGGCGGCTGGCTCGATCCCAGCCAAACCTACGAGCGGCTATTCGGCGCGACGGGTCAGTTCAACGCCGGCAAGGTGGAAGATCCGCAGTTCCGCAAGCTGCTCACCGCGACGGGCACTTCGGCTGATGCCGGCGAACGCAAGAAGGCATTTGCCGCGCTTCAGCGCTTCGTCGTGGAACAGGCGCTGCACCTGCCTTTGGTGACGTCGGCCGCCATGTCGATCCGCAACAAGAAGGTCAAGGACTTCCGATATGACCGGCTGCACTCGCCGCGGTTCCATCACGTCTGGCTCGACCAGACCGCGTGATCCACGGCCAAGATGCGATAGACGCAACGAAACAGCCCGGCCCCGAGGCCGGGCTGTTTCGCAGCTAAAATCGGGATTACCGGCGCTTGATGGTCGGATCGAGGAGCACGCGGATCGACTCGCCTAACGTGTTGAAGGCGAGCGCGGTGAACAGGATGGCGAAACCCGGCGCATACATCTGCTCGGGCGCCACCTCGACATAGTGGTAGGCGCGCGCCAGCATGCCGCCCCAGCTCGACTCGGGCGGCTGGACGCCGAGCGACAGGAAGCTCAATCCGGCTTCCGCCAGAAGCGCCACGGCCAGCATCAGGGTCACCTCGACGATCACAGGCTGGATGGCATTGGGCAGGATATGGCGCAGGATCAGGTGCAGGCGCGATGCGCCGAAACCGGTCGCTGCCTCGACATAAAGCGCGTTCTTCACCACCAGCGTCTGCGCCCGCATCGTGCGGGCAAGCACCGGCGCGAAGGCGAAGCCGACGGCGATCATCGCATTGGTGAGACCGATGCCGAGCGCGCCTGTCACGGCGACGGCCAGCACGAGCGGCGGAAAGGCGAGAACCCCGTCGATGATGCGGCTGCCGACCTGGTCGACCCAGCCTCCGACAAAACCGATGAACACGCCAAGCGGCACGCCGATCGCCACGCCGATGCCGACTGCGAGGCTCGCGGCATAAAGCGCGTTGTAGGAGCCGTATATCAGCCGGCTCAGCGTATCGCGGCCAAGGTCGTCGGTGCCGAGCCAGTGTGCGCCGCTAGGCGGCGCCAGAAGGTCCATCAGGTTCTGCTTGTTGGGTGCATAAGGCACGATCAGCGGCGCAAAGATCGCCGCCAGAACCAGAACGGAGAGATAGGCAAGGCTGATCAGCGCGCGCTTGTCGCCCCACAGCCAGGTCCAGAAGCGGAAGCGGACGGGAGGCGGCAAGGTCGTCCTGGCTGCCGGCGCGGCAGCGGTTTGGGTCATCGCGGTCATGTTCGTATCGGTCATGTGGAGGCCGCCACTCTGGGATCGAAAGTCGCGTTGAGCACGTCGACCAGGAGATTGGTGAGGATAACCACCAGCACGAGCACCAGCGCTACGCCCTGCACCACCGGGAAATCCTTGTTGAGCGCCGAATAGCTGATGAGATTGCCGACGCCGGGGATGGCGAAGACCGCCTCGATGATGACGGCGCTGGAGAACAGCCGATTCACCTGCAGGCCGGCAATGGTCAGCATCGTCGCCGCCACGTTGCGCAGACCGTGCTTCCACAGGATGGCGCCGGAACCGAGCCCCTTGGCGCGCAGCGTGCGGATATATTGCGAGCCGAGCACTTCGAGCAGCGCACTGCGCACCTGCCTCGCGAGAACCGCGACCACGCCGGTGGAGAGCGCGATCGCCGGAAGGGTTGCGTAATAGAGCGACTCCAGCGGTTTTTCGAAGACGGATACGGCACCGGTCGCCGGGAACCAGCGATAACCGAGCGAGAACAGCGTCACCAGAATGATGCCGAGCCAGAAATTGGGAACCGCGACACCGAGCGAGGCGACGCTGGTGATGATCTTGTCGAGCGTGGTGCCTTGGCGCGTGGCTGCAAGAATGCCAAGCGGAATGCCGAGTGCCGCGCCCAGGACCAGCGCATAAAGAACCAGCAGGATCGTATGCGGCAGGCGCGAAAGGATCAGCCGCAGAACCGATTCGTTCGAGAACAGCGAATGACCGAGATCGCCCTGCAGGGCATTTCCCAGCCAGAAGAAATATTGCATCAGCATCGGCCGGTCGAAACCGTAGATATGGCGGATTTCCGCGATGCGTTCCGCCGTCGCATAGTCACCCGCGATCATCATGGCCGGGTCGCCGGGCATCATGTAGACGAGGGAAAACACCACGAAGGTGGCCACGATCATCACGGGCACCAGTTGCATGAGCCTCTGCGCAACCATCCCGGGGACGCCGTACATCATTGATACTCCGTCAATCCGCATTTGACGCCGGCCGTTTCAATGGCCCGCGAAAGGAACATCGGATACGCAGGAGCACTGCCTTCCGATGTGGGGGAGCGGCACTGGCGAACCCGCCCCGCTCCGGTTTCCGGGCGATCACCCGACGCGGTGGTCGCATCGGGGGATCGCATCGCTTGAGCCTCAGGCTTCCATCCACACCTTGTGGAAGCGCGGGCGTTGCAGCAGGCTGAAATTGAACCCGTGTACCTTCGGGGTACGTATGATGATGCCGGCGGACGAAAACTGCGGCAGGTGCAGCGCGTTCTCCAGCACGAAACGCTGCATCTTGAAGAGCACGTCCTTGCGCTTGGCGTTGTCGAACGTGTTCATCGACGCATCCATCAGTTCGCGATAACCCGGCAGTTCGATCTTGGCCGCGTTGCGATAGGCAGTCGCTGAGAACTGGCGATCGTAGGCCGTTGCCGGATCCGGAAGACCGCCGGTCGGGGTCATCAGCATCTGACCCTTTTTCTCGGTCAGGAAGTACTGCATCGTCTGCGCCGGTTGCGCCGGAGTGACCTTCAGCCGGATGCCGGCCTCGGCAAGCTGGGCGCCGAGGACTTCCTGACGCTGCACCGCAGCCTGATCGGCCCAGGTGAAGGTGGCGATCTCGATGCCATTTGCGAAACCGGCCGCCTTCAGCAGCGACTTGGCGCGGTCGAGGTCCAGCTTGTAGTAGTTTTCGGTCGCAGGATCGTTGGCCCAGAAGCCTGACGGGAACATGCTGCAATGACCGCCACCGAGGCCGCCCCACAGGACCTGGTTGAGCACCGGCCGGTCGAGCGCCCAGTTCATGGCCTGCCGGACGCGAACGTCTTTCAGCGGCCCCTCACCGTAATTCAAGAAGGCCGTGTAATAGATCATCGACGGCGTCGCTTCGGCAACCAGTTTCGGGTCGCGCTTGGCTACGGCCATCTGCTGCGCGCTCATGTTGAGAACGATATCGGATTCACCGGCGGTCACCGTGCGGACAGCCGTGTTGAACTCGTTGACGATGCGCATGTCGACGCCGTCGAGATAGGGCTTGTCACCCCAGTAGTTGGCGTTTTTCACGACCTTGATCAGGGTATTGTCCTGCCATTCGACGAATTTGAACGGCCCGGTGCCGACAGGCGCGCGGTCGACATTGCCGCCCGCGGCAGCCTTGACCGAAGCAGGCGACACGATGAGGCCGGCGCGGTCGGTCAGGATCGCAGGCAGGGTGGCGTCCGGATATTTCAGCTTCAGCGAAACCTGAAAGGGGCCGGTCGCCTCGACCTTGTCGACAACCGCAAGGTCCGATTTCACGTTCGAGCGATCATAGGTGCTGCAGCGCTGCAGGTGGAAGACCACCGCCTCGGCATTGAACGGCGTGCCGTCATGGAACTCGACGCCCTGGCGCAGTTCGAGAACCAGCGTCGTGGGGTCGGCGAACTTCCATGACGTCGCCAGCATCGGCTGCAGTTCGAGCGTCTGCGGATCAAAGCCGATCAGCGCGTCGAACATCAGGAGAAGGGCGTTGAAGTCGGGATTGTTGCGACCTGTCAGCGGGTCGAGTGCGGCGGGGTTGAACGGCATCACTGCCCTCAGAGTGCCGCCGGATCGCGGCTGCGGGGCCTGAGCACGCGCCATAGCCGGCAGCAGCGCCAGGCCGCCGGCGGCGGCGGTTCCAGCCAACAGCGAACGACGGGTAATATCCGGTATCTTTCCAAATGAATCTGTGGTCACGTCTTCTCCTCCATCATCCATGACCGGCCGTCTTCGGCCGCTATATCAGCGTCACATCGTGTCAGCGCCCTGCGCAGCGGTGCTTTGGCGGGCACCGTTCCTTTCCGCAGGATCAAGACTTTTCCTCTCCTTTTCGCCCAGCATCTCCTCGGCGAAATGGCATGCGACATGCCGCCCGGGCAGCATTTCGCGCTGCCGGGGTTCCTGCGTGCGACAGATGTCGCGCATCCGCGGGCAGCGTGTATGGAAACGGCAGCCGCTCGGCGGCGCGATCGCGCTCGGTATCTCGCCCTGCAGGGTGATCCTCTGCCGGGCATCGGCGGCCGTCGGATCGATCTCCGGTTCGGCCGAGCGCAGCGCCTCCGTATAGGGATGCAGCGGCGTTTCGATCACGGCGTGCGCCGGACCGACTTCGACGATCTTGCCGAAATACATCACGGCCACGCGGTCGCTGATATGGCTGACGACCCGCAGGTCATGGCTGATGAAGACGTAGGTGAGGCCGAACTGTTCCTGCAGACGGGCGAAAAGATTGAGCATGTCGGCCTGGATCGAAACGTCGAGCGCTGCCACCACCTCGTCGCAGACGATCACGTTCGGATCCAGCATCAGCGCCCGGGCGATATTGGCGCGCTGCTTCTGGCCGCCGGAAATCTCGTGCGGGTATCGGTTGGCCATTTCGGCGGACAGCGACACCCGGTCCAGCATCGCGAACGCCTTCTCGCGCCGCTCGGCCTTCGTCCCCTCGCCGGCTATGTACAAGGGCTCGCAGATGCTCTGAAGGATGGTCATGCGCGGATCGAAGGCCGCATTCGGATCCTGAGAGACGATCTGATATTTGCGCCGGTGGCGATTGAGTTCGCGGCGGGAGAACTTGAACGGATCGATGCCGTCATGCAGAACCCCGCCGCCGCTTGGGCTGAGCAGGCCAACGAGACAGCGCCCCAGCGTCGATTTGCCGGAACCGGACTCGCCGATCACGCCAAAAATCTCGCCCCTGCGGACGCTGAAACTGACCCCGTCGACGGCACGGATCAGCGAGCCGCGCCGTGGATTGCCGAAGGTGACATGCAGATCGTCGACATCAAGCGCCGGCTGCTCGGAAGACGTGGCCAAACTCATGCTCCGACCCCTCTCAATGCGAGCTCTTCCCAGCGATTGCAGCGCACTTCCCTGCGATCGAGATCGTCGATGCCCTCATTCTCGATGTTTTGAGGCAGTTCGCAGGGCTGCATGGAATAGGAACAGCGCGGCCCGAAGCGACAGCCCTTCGGCATATGACGCAGCGACGGAACACGGCCGGCGATCGAAGGCAGCGTGCCGCGCGCGCGGTTGCTGTCGGGTATCGAGTGCAGGAGCCCGGCCGTATAAGGGTGGCGGGGACCGGCGATGACGTCTCTGACGGGACCGCCCTCGACGACCTGCCCTGCATACATCGTGACCATCCGGTGGCAGCTTTGCGCGACCAGTCCGAGATTGTGGGTGATGAACATGATGGCCGTGCCGGTACGGTCGGCGAGGCCTAGAAGCAGGTCCATGATCTGTGCCTGGATGGTCACATCGAGAGCCGTCGTCGGCTCGTCGGCGATGAGCAGGCGCGGCTCGCAAACCAGCGCCATGGCGATCATCACCCGCTGGCGCATGCCGCCCGAGAGGTTCATCGGGTAAAGCGTAGCGACGTGGCGTGGCGATGCGATGCCGACCGAATCCAGCGCTGCGACGGCGCGCTCCGCTGCCTCCCGACGGTCCAGCTTGAAATGCCGCTGGAGCGTCTCTTCGATCTGGTAACCGACGGTGAATACGGGATCAAGCGCACTCATCGGCTCCTGGAAAATCATGCTGATGTGCCGCCCGCGAATGCGATTCATCTGCGATTCGGAACAGGAGACGAGGTTCTCGCCGCCGAACATGATCTTGCCGCCAAGGCGGGAATCGCGCGGCGGCAGGAGCCGGAGAATGGAGAGAGCAGTCATCGATTTGCCGCAGCCACTCTCGCCGACGACACCGAGAATTTCCTTCGGCTTCACCGAAAGCGAAACATTATTGAGGACTTCGACCCAACCCGATTGGTCGCGCAACGACAATGTCAGGCTCTGGATATCCAGAAGCGCGTCCTGGCTGGCCACCGTGGTCTCGGCAAGCTGCTGCATCCGATCCTGATCCTCCCTATCGGCCGCTGCCCGCAAGATCAGTATCCGACATGCAGGCGGCGGCTGTGCATTCCCATCACCGCAGCGAAACCCCATCAGGGATCCTGATACGTGACGCAGACTCCTCCCGAGAGCCTAGGCATGTATACATTACATGTGATGATGACGAAAGCCAGACTGAAAATTGCCGTCCTCCGGAAACCTGGCTTTCAGCTCAAGCTGGCGCGGATAGCCTCCCAGCTCGTCGCATCGGGCGCGAGCAGCAGCCGCCCCTGCGTCATCGCGGGGCGATAGGGTTCGCCGCTCAGAAGCCGACTATGGCCGCCGGCTTCCCGGTGGATCAGTTCGCCGGCCGCATGGTCCCAGGGCTTCATGTCCGCATTCAGCGAGAAGCTCATCGCGCCGGTCGCCATCATCCGGTATTCGAAGGCGGAGCACCGCCATGTGGTGGTGCGGCCGAAACGCAGAAGCCGCGGCGCGAATGCTTCCTGTTCTTCGGTCGAGAACATGTGCAGCGGCACGAACCCGCTCATTTCGCCGACCGGAGCCGGCACCGCAACGCTAAGGCGGGTGCGCGCGCCGTCACGGGCGATATGCCAAGCGCCGTCGCCCGGCCGGGCCACGAGAAAATCACCGGTCAGCGGATAGTGGATCAGCCCAGCGACGGTTTTTCCGCCGGAAACGATCGCCACGATCATGCCGAACAGCGGCACGCCATGGGCGAAATTCCAGGTGCCGTCGACGGGATCGATGATCGCCGCGAGTTCGGCATCCACCAGGCGGTCGAGCAGCGCCGGATCGGCGGAGACAGCCTCCTCGCCGACGATCAGCGCTTTGGGAAAATGGGCAGAGAGTGCTGCGGAAAGCCGCCGTTCCGCACCCAGATCGGCATCGGTGACGATGTCGTCCGGAGCGGTCTTGGCGCGGATGCCATCTGCCGTCACGCCGAGGAAGCGGGGCAGAACCTCTGCCTCGCCAGCCTGGCGCATATCCTCCATTAGGGACAGGAGGACGACGTCGGAAATGATCGTCATGCTTGGCGTGCCTTTATGTAGGATTTCAATGCGGCGGGCTGGTCCGTCTGGATAACGCTGATGCCCGCGTCGATCAACCGGCCCCAGATCTGATCGGGGTCGGCGAGAGCCGCACTGTCCGTCCATTCGCCGCTGCCGGGCTGGTCGAGCGTGTTGACCCAGAGCGCCATGCCGGCCTTTGCGAAGGCCTCGCGGTGATACGCGATCGTCTCGAGGCTGTCGAAGCGGATTTCGCACATGAAGGGCGAGAGTTCGGCAAGCACCGCCAGCGCGTCGCCGGTGTTTTCGGCGGTGAAGCGCGCCATGCCCATGAATGGCACGCCGTCGATCTTCTGGGAGCGCACCCATTCCACATCAGCCAGGCTGTAAACCTTCGTCTTGAGGTCGACATCGGCGGCCGCACCCATCTCGCGGGCGCAGGCGGCGACCTCGGAGAAAAGTCCGCGATCCTTGAGATCGAGATCGGCGAAGATGCGGCCGCGGATGATCTCCAGCGCCTGTCTCAGCGTCGGGATGCGCTGATCGCTCGCTGCGCGGCCTTCGCCGCCGTCGTCCTCGCGCAGCATGATCGCCTGCAGCTCCGCCATGGTGAAAGTCTCGGCATCGCGGTCGATGCCGGCCATACGTTCCAGCGTATCGTCATGCATCAGGAAAAGCTCGCCGTCGGCGCTCTTGCGCACATCGAGTTCGACGATGTCGCAGCCGAGCGCAATGGCGTTTTCGATAGCCGCCAGGCTGTTTTCAGGCGCGCCGTGCCAGGCGCCGCGATGGGCAACAACGGCGCAGCGACGCGACGGATCGGCGATGAAGTCTTTATAGTTCATGAGGGTTTCTTTCATAGGGCGCCTTTGGCGCCGGGCTTTCATTGGGCACCGAAGGCACCGGGTATGGCCCGACCCGTGGCCGCATCGAAAAGATGCAGCCGCGATGTCGGGAAATTCAGGTCGAGTTCGAGCCGGTCGGCAATCTCCGCGCCGAAGGGTGTCGCGACACGGACGATCGAGTCGCCGAGATCGGCGGCCAGCACCGAATGGGAGCCGAGATCTTCGCGGAACCGGAGTGCGGCCTTGACCGCGTGGCCGTCCGCCTTGCCGTCGACGACGATATCCTCGGGCCGGATGCCGAGCTGGTAGGCGCCGGTCAGCGCTGCGTTCGCCACGACCTGCCCGTCGGCGAGCCTCAGCACCGACCCGTCGCCGGTCACCGCCAGGATGTTCATTGGCGGGGCACCGATGAATTTGGCGACGAAGACCGAGGCCGGGTGATGGTAGATCGCCTTCGGCGTATTGAACTGTTCGATCCGGCCCTTGTTGAGAATAAGGATACGGTCGGCGAGCGTCATCGCCTCCACCTGATCATGGGTGACGAAGACCGTCGTGGCGCCGATGCGGCGGTGCAGATCGGCAAGCTCGACACGCATGTCGTGCCGCAGTTGGGCATCGAGGTTGGACAGCGGCTCGTCGAACAGCAGCACGCCCGGTTCGCGCACTATGGCGCGGCCGATCGCGACGCGCTGGCGCTGGCCGCCGGAAAGCTGTCCCGGCTTGCGATGCAGATAATCGGCAAGACCGAGCATCTTGGCGACCGCCGCGACCCGCTCGGCCCGTACGGCCTTCTGCATGCCGGCGACCTTGAGGCTGTAGGCCATGTTCTCGAATACGCTCATATGTGGATAGAGCGCATAATTCTGGAACACCATGGCGCAGCCGCGATGTTTCGGTTCGAGGTCCTGAACCTCGCGGGCGCCGATAAGGATCTTGCCGCCGCTCGCCCGTTCAAGCCCGGCGATCATCTGCAGAAGGGTGGATTTGCCGCAGCCGGAAGGGCCGAGCACGACGGTGAATTCGCCGGCCTTCAGCTCGACATCCATCGGCGGGATGACGACCGTCTGGGGATCATAGGCCTTGGTCAGGCCCTTGACCGTGATGCTCGCGGCAGCGGCGCGGATGGCTGTATCGATGGCGTTCATCGCTATTTCTCCGAAAGCACGAGGCCCTGCACCAGATACCGCTGTAGGAGCGCGATCATCAGGAGGGGCACGAGGGAAACAATCACGGCGCCCGCCATGATCATCGGAAAGTCGGGCACGGTGCCGTCCGAATCCGGCAACAACCGCGCCAGGCCGACGACTGCGGTCTGCATGTCGGGCGTCGAGGAGGCGACGAGCGGCCAGAGATACTGCGTCCAGCCGCTCAGGAAGGTCAGCACGAACAGCGCCGCGAAACTGGTGCGCGACAGCGGCAGCAGGATATCGAACATGAAGCGGACCGGACCGGCCCCGTCCATGCGGGCGGCCTTGAACAGATCTCCCGGCAGGGTGCGGAAGAACTGGCGGAACAGGAACGTGCCGGTACCATGCGCGGCAAGTGGCGCGATGAGGCCGAAATGGGTATTCAGCACGCTCAGTTCGAGCTGCACCGGCGCGCCGAAGACCTGGGTTATTAGCCCGTTGAGGCCGGTGACGTCGAGCAGTGCATTGACCGGCGAAAACACGTTCGACGCCACCTGATAGGTGGTTATGACGCGGATATCGACCGGCAGCATGATGGTGGCGAGGATCAGTGCGAAGGCGACACCTGCCCAGCGGATGCGGAAATAGACGATCGCATAGGCCGAGAGGAAGGACAGGACGCAGGTCGCGATCGCCAGGCTGAACGCTACCACGAGGCTGTTGAGCATCTGGATCGGGATGCGCGTCTCGGTGAAGATGCGCGCTACGTTGTTCAGGAATTGGTCGCCGGGATACCAGGCGAGCCCGTTGCGCAGCAGGAATTCGTAGGATTGCGATGCCGTCGCCAGCGTCAGATAGAGCGGGCCGAGGATGTAGAGCATGCCGACGAGCAGGATCAGGCTTGCCGTGATGTTGAGGGAGCGGGCGTTCTCGATCATCTGTCAGCGCTCGTAGTTGATGCGCCGGCCGAGGAAGGCGAACTGGGCGGCGGTGAGAAGGATGACGAAGACCATCAGGATCGCAGTCTGGGTGGAGGCGCCGGACAGGTCGTAGCCGCTGAAGCCGTCCTTGTAGATCTTGTAGACGAGCAGCGTGGTCGCGCCGCCCGGACCGCCATGGGTGATCGTGTCGATCAGCGCGAAGGCCGAGGTGACGCTTTCAGTGAATTCCAGCACCAGCGTCAGGAAGAGCTGCGGCATGATCAGCGGCAATTGCACGTCGAAGATCCGCCGCCAGGGCCCCGCCCCGTCCATCGCCGCCGCCTGATGCATGGTGCGCGGGATCGATTGCAGCCCGGCCAGGAGGATGACGAAATTGAACGGGATACCGCCCCAGACATGCGCGGCGATCAGGGTGATGAAGGCGTCCGTTCCATCGATTCCGGGTGCCCATATGCCTGGAAAGGCCTGGTTGAGCGGTGCCAGGATGCCGACGAACGGATTAAAGACGAAAGCGAAGACGACGCCGATCGAAGCGCCCGCCACACCCTTCGGCCAGACCAGCACGTTGCGGGCCGGCAGCGACAGGCGGATTTTCCGGTCGGCGGCGACCGCGAGAATCAGCGGGATCAGCACGGCGAGCGACGATGCCGTCACCATGAACACGAGGGTGCGCCAGCCCGCCTGCCAGAACTCCCGATCGGAAAGGACGCGGGCGAAATTGTCGAGGCCGACGAACATCGAACCGCCGCCGAACGGCTGCTCGAGAAAGAAGGACCAGTAGAAGGCCTGGAAGATCGGCACGTAGAAGAAGAGGACGATCAGCAGCATGAACGGCGCGACCAATAGGATCGGCAGCCAGCGGTTGCTGAAGAGGGTGGATTCGGAGGTCATGGGAAAGGCCCGCAGTGAGGGACCGGCACGGACGGGACTTGTGTCCCGCCCGCGCCGATCAAGCTTGGATCAAGGCAGCTTGACGCCCTTGTAGGTCTGCTCGAAGCGGCGCAGCAGCTCGTCGCCACGCTTCTTGGCATTGTCGAGCGAGACCTGCATGGTCTGCTGGCCGCCGTAAGCCTTCTGGGTCTCTTCCATGAAGATCTCGCGGAACTGCACGTAGAAGCCGAGGCGGATACCGCGGCTGTCGGCGGTCGGCGGCTGGTTCATCGACTCGATTCCGATCCCGGCCGTCGCGTATTTCGCGGCCTTGGCATCGCCGCTCTTGTTGATCGCGTCGAGCACGTCGTTGGTGACGGGGACGTAGCCGGTCGCCGCGGTGAACGCCATCTGCTGTTCCGGCTTGCGCAGGAAATCGAGGAAGGCCTTGGCGCCTTCGACCTCGGCCTGGTCATGGCCCTTCATGATGTAGATCGAAGCGCCGCCGACCAGCGTGTTGTGGCGTTCGTAACCCTTGTACATCGGCGCCATACTGACGGTGAGCTGGTACTTGCCGTCGAAGGCCTTGGTGGAGGCGGCGTAGGAGCCCGAGGAGCCTTCCATCATCGCACATTCGCCGGCGTTGAAGGCGGCGGTGTAATTGCCGGCCTTGGTATCAGCGTTGAGCTTGACGAGGCCTTCCTTGCGCCAATCGACCAGGTTCTGGAGATGCCTCGCAACGAAGGTGGTGTTGAAGACGTATTCGGCGTCGAGGCCGTCATAACCATTGTGCCTGGAAGCGATCGGCAGGCCGTGGCGGGCCGAGAACTGCTCCAGCACGCGCCAGGTATCGCCATCGGTGACGAACGGGCATGCATGGCCGGCAGCCTTGAGCTTGCGGGCCGCATCGATCACTTCTTCCCAGGTGGTCGGGGTCTGGGTGATGCCGGCTTTTTCGAGTTCGGTCTTGTTCGTATAGAACAACAGCGTCGAGGCATTGTAGGGCTGCGCGAACAGCTTGCCGCCGGACGTTTCGTAATAGGCGCGGGCGCCGGCGATGTAATTGTCCCATTTGACGTCGGGCAGGATTTCCTGGACCGGCACGACGGCGTTGGACAGCATCAGGTCGAGCGTGCCGGCGTCGAAGAACTGGATCAGCACCGGGTGGTTCTTGGCGCGATAAGCGGCAATCGCCTTCTGCATCGACACTTCGTAGCTGCCCTGGCCGACACAGGTGACCTTGTGCTGGGTCTGTGCGGCATTGAAAGCATCGCACTGGGCCTTGATCGCGGTTTCGACCGGGCCCGTATTGCCGTACCAGAACTCGATATTGGCGGCCTGCGCGGAACACGCGCCCGCCATCAGGGCGGCAGCCGCCGCCAGAATGGAAATCTTCATCATTGCCCTCGCCTGTTGGGATGATCGGCCGAGTGGGATCGGCATCGGAACGCGGCATTACTACACTTTACGTGTAACAATTAAATGACGAGCTGAAACCCTTGCCGCGCAAGGCATTTCCATCTAAGCAAAGGAAAACGCGAGGTAGACGGCGACATACAACCGCAATTATTACACCTCGATGGTAATTGTTGGCGACGGAGGTGGATCAGTGGCCTATTTTCCCGAAGCTCTGATCCCACCCAAATTCCTGCGCGCAGGCGAAAGCGGCGTCGTGTCTCCGAACGAGCGCAGCTTGCTCAAACTCATCTGGCGTCACCCCGGTCTCTCCCGCTCCGAAGTGACCGATCATACTGACCTCACCCAGCAATCGGTCTATCGGATCATCGACCAGCTGGCGGAACGCGGCATCGTCTTGCTCGGCTCTCCAAAACCTGGCGTCGGCCGCGGGCAGCCGAGCCCGACGATCCGCCTCAACGCCCGCTACGCCTATTCCTGCGGCATCTCGGTCAATACCGACGTTATCGGCATCTGCCTGATGGACCTTGCCGGCAATATCCTCTCCGAAAGCAGCGTGACGCTGCGCGAACACACGATGGCGCAGTCTCTCGATCTGGTCAGGACACGGCTCGTGGAGGCACAGAAGCTCAACGACCTGTCCCCGGAGGCTCTTTTCGGCATCGGCTTTGCAATAGCGGGCTATCATGTCGGAGGAACCCGCTACAACGCGCCCCTGCCGCTGCATGAATGGTCGCTGATCGAACTCGGTCCGCTGCTGGCGGAGTTTTTCGGCAAGCCGGTTTGGGTGCACAACGGCGCTAATACCGGTGCCATCGCCGAGTCGATGTTCGGTGCCGGCCGCTACGTCAAGCATTTCGCTTATCTCAGCTTCAACTACGGTTTCGGCGGCGGGCTGGTCAGCGACGGCGAATTGCTGCTGGGCGGCAATGGCAATGCCGGCGAGTTTTCAGGCATCTACAACCAAGAGGAAAACCAGCGGCGACCAGCGCTACAGCTGCTCATCGAGCGGCTTGTTCGCAATGGCGTCGATGTGCCCTCCATTACTTACATGCGCCGGCATTTCGACCCGCAATGGCCAGGTGTTGCCGAATGGGTGAACGAAATCACGCCGGCCTACAATCGCCTGGTCAATGCCATCTCGGCGATCTTCGATCCGCAAGCGATCGTCTTCGGCGGGCAGGTACCGCCGGACCTGGCGCAGATGATGATCGACCGGACGGAGATTTTCGGACGCCCTCGTTATGGCGTACCGCGCCCCAGTCCAAAACTGATCATTTCGGAGATCGCCAGCGACGCATCGGCGATGGGCGCTGCGATCACACCGTTCCACTCGACTTTCTACTGACGTACAGGCGGCCTGCTTACCTGTCGTGCGCCCGGATCACCGCCAGGAAGGCGTCGCCGTACCGCTCGAGCTTCGACTGTCCGACGCCGGAAATGCCGAGCAGCGCGTCGCGGCTCGTCGGGCGGGCGGTCGCAAAGGCGACCAGTGTCGTGTCCGGAAAGACGACATAGGGCGGCACCGAAAGCTCCTTGGCGATCCCCAGGCGCGCGACGCGCAGTGCCTCGAAGAGTTCTGCCTCGGCCCCTTCCAGCGTGGATCTTGCGTTTGCAGCGCTCGGTGATGCGCTTCGCGATGCCTTGCCCGTCGTCGGGCGGTCCTTGCGGAAACGGACCTCGCGTTCGCGCTTGAAGACGGCGCGCGCGCCCTCTTCCAGTTTCAGCGCGCCGAACGCCTCATGATCGACACTGACGAAGCCGGCGGCGAGGAGCTGGCGATAGACCGATTGCCAGGTCTTCGACGGAATATCCTTGCCGACGCCGAAGACAGGCATGTCGGCATGGCCGAAGCGGGTGGTCTTCTCGTTGCGGTTTCCGAGCAGCACGTCGATCAGGTGGCCGGTGCCGAAACGCTCGCCAGTCCGGTAGATTGCCGCCAGCGCCTTGATGGCGGCCTCCGTCCCATCCCAGGTTTCGACCGGCTTGAGGCAGGTGTCGCAGTTGCCACATTGCCCGCCATGCGCCTCGCCGAAATGAGCCAGGATCGCCTGTCTCCGGCAGCCGGGGGTTTCGCAGATGCCGAGCAGCGCATTGAGCTTGGCGCGCTCGACGCGCTTGATATCGTCGCCCGACGTGCCGCCGTCGATCATCCGGCCGCGCTGGATGACATCGGCCATGCCGTAGGCCATCCAGACGTCGGACGGCAGGCCGTCACGGCCGGCGCGGCCGGTTTCCTGATAATAGGCCTCGACCGAACCGGGCAGATCGAGATGGGCGACATAACGCACGTTCGGTTTGTCGATGCCCATGCCGAAGGCGACGGTCGCGACCAGGCAAAGGTCCTCTTCCTTGAGGAAAGCGTCCTGGTTAGCATCGCGCATGCTGCGGTCCATGCCGGCATGATAGGCGAGTGCCCGAATACCCTGCCCGTTCAGCCACTCTGCCGTATCCTCGACCTTGGCGCGCGACAGGCAATAGACGATGCCGCTCGACCCCTTGTGGCGGGACAGGAAACGCAGGAGCTGCTGGCGCGGCTGGTCTCGCTCGACGATTTCATAGGCGATGTTCGGTCGGTCGAAGGAGGTGGTGAACACCTCGGCCGAGCGCAGAGCGAGCTTGTCGATGATATCTTCGCGGGTATGCGGATCGGCGGTCGCCGTCAGCGCCATGCGCGGCACGCCCGGATAATATTCCGCCAGATGGCCGAGTTCGCGATATTCGGGACGGAAATCGTGACCCCATTGCGAGACGCAGTGCGCTTCGTCGATCGCGAACAATGCAATCTTCGCATTGCCGATCATTTCCTTGAAGGCCGGCGTGACGATGCGCTCGGGGGTCACATAGAGAAGATCGAGATCACCATTGGCGATCGCCCGGCGAACATCGACGAATTCTTCGCGCGTCAGCGAGGAATTGAGGGCGGCGGCCCGCACGCCGAGTTGCTTCAGCGCCTCCACCTGGTCGCGCATCAGCGCGATCAGCGGCGAAACGACGATGCCGACGCCATCGCGGCAGAGGGCGGGGATCTGGAAGCAGAGCGATTTGCCCGCGCCGGTCGGAAACAACACCACGGCATCGCCGCCCGATACGACCTGTTCGACGACCGCAGCCTGTTTGCCCCGGAATGACGAATAGCCGTAAACGCGCTTCAGCACGTCGAGCGGGTTTCTCGTGCCTTGTCTGTCAAACAGGGGATCGATGCGGTCTGGGGTCGGTGGCATGGAATCGCTTTCGTCGGAAGGACCGCACTATGGCACAGGTCCGGCGACCAGAGCGAGCACCGGCGGCGCTCGGCCGTGGGCGTCCCCACATGAATTGGGCGTGGCAATTCCCGACGCACCGGCAGCCCGTTTTGCTTGAAGCGTCTTTCGCGGACGTATAAGCCTCGTCTACCCGCTCCCTGACCCGTCACTGGCATCGATATTCCGCATGGCCGCAGACTCCGAACTGGATCAACCCGCCGACGACAAACCTGATCATGCCCGCGTGGCGATCAAGGTGGATATCGTCGTGATCGGAGCGGGTCAGGCGGGCCTGTCTTCGGCCTATCACCTGCGGAAACTCGGCCTTGCGCCGGACAGGGACTTCGTGGTCTTCGACCACTCTCCGGAGCCGGGCGGCGCCTGGCAGTTTCGCTGGCCTTCTTTGACGCTCGCCACCGCCAACCGCGTCCATGACCTCCCCGGAATGCGGTTCGAGGAGGTGGTCGATACTTCAGCCAATCTGGTTAAGGCGTCGGTCGCCGTGCCGCAATATTTCGCGGCCTACGAAGCCGCCTTCGATCTGCGCGTTCATCGTCCCGTCAAGGTAACGGTCGTCTGCCCGAGGGGAGATCGGTTGAGGGTCGAAACCGACAGCGGTGCCTTTTCGGCACGAGGCCTCATCAATGCCACCGGCACATGGGAATCGCCTTACATTCCCGACTATCCCGGTGCTGATCGTTTCCATGGACGGCAGCTCCACACGCGGGATTATCGCACTGCGGACGAATTTGCCGGCCTGCATGTCGTCGTGGTCGGCGGCGGGATTTCGGCGATCCAGTTGCTCGACGAGATCTCGCGCGTCACCTCGACCACCTGGGTGACGCGACGGGAACCGCAATTCCGCGACGAGCCGTTCACGCCGGAGGTGGGACGCGCCGCCGTGGCGCTCGTGGAAGATCGTGTCCGCCAAGGCCTTCCGCCGGGTTCGGTGGTTTCGGTGACCGGCCTGCCCGTCACGCCGACGATCGAGGCGGCGCGAGAACGGGGC
Organism: Neorhizobium sp. BETTINA12A; assembly: GCF_023006485.1. Taxonomy (NCBI): domain Bacteria; kingdom Pseudomonadati; phylum Pseudomonadota; class Alphaproteobacteria; order Hyphomicrobiales; family Rhizobiaceae; genus Neorhizobium; species Neorhizobium sp. BETTINA12A. The sequence goes on along the minus strand of NZ_JALBGW010000024.1, from coordinate 13,004 downwards.
GTGCTGAAAAGGCTGCCTATGTTTTCCGAGATTACCGAACATGCAATCCGCTGGCCGGATGGTTCCGAGCAAAGGGCCGATGTGATCCTCTGGTGCACGGGCTTTCGCAGTTCGCTCGATCATCTTGCCCCGCTACAATTGCGCGAGGCGGGTGGCGGCATCGTCATGACCGGTCGACTGGCGACGCAGGTCGCCAAGGACTCGCGCATTCACCTCGTCGGTTACGGCCCGTCCGCTTCGACGATCGGCGCGAACCGTGCAGGTGGCGCCGCAGCGCGGGAACTGACAAGCGTCCTCAGCGCTCCAGTCAATTCCTAAAGATGACTGGGTTCAACTTGCCCGCCGCACCAGCTTGCCCTCCTCCGCCTTGTAGAAATACTGGCTCGCCACCAGCCAGCCCTTGAGTGGCCGTAGCGGCGGAATACAGGTCAGCAGCATGAAGGGCAATGTCACCAGCAGGTGAGCCCACCAGGCTGGCTGGAACTGCACTTCCAGCCAGACGCCGAGAAGCACGCTTGGCACGCAGGCGAAGCAGATCACGAAAAAGGCGGGGCCGTCGGCGGGGTCGGCGAAGGAATAGTCCAATCCGCAGGCCTCGCACTTCCGGCCAAGCGTTAGGAAGCCGTTGAACAGATGCCCCTGACCGCAGCGCGGGCAACGCCCACGGATGCCGGTCTGCATGGGAGGGAGAGGAGGCCATTCGTGATCCATGATCATCGTCCTTGGAAACAAAGCGATCAAATCGACTATTGAGTGCAGTCATTTATATAGATTGATGCATTCAATACGTCGATTGGCCAGAATGCCGCAGGGCATTCCGGTCATGGACCACGGGAAGAGGAGAGATCAGAAGAAGGAGCCGGCCATTTCGGGTGAGGTCTCCAGCGCGTGCCCCATGAATTCCAGAGCGGCCTTGAGCGCCGGCCGCTGGATGGGGCCGCCGAGGCATACGCGCACCGCTTCGGGAGCCGGCCCGTCGACGGTGAAGGCATCGCTCGCCACGACGCCTATGCCGGCGGAGCGCATGTGGCTGCCGAACGTCGAGCGGGTCCAGCCCTCGGTCAACGGCAGCCAGATGTTGAAGCCGAGCGGGTCGCCCCGATAGCTGCCCTTTGGCAATATGCCAGCGACCAGCGCCTGGCGGGCCGCCGCTTCGGCCCGGATAAACTGCAGCATGCTGTCGGCCGTGCCGTCCTCGATCCAGCGGGTGGCGAGCGCTGCCGACAACGGCGACGCCATGACGTTGTTGGCGCGCATGGCACTGACGAACGGCCACGCCGCCTTGGTATCCGGGGCGACGACATAAGCGAGCCTGAGGCCGGCGCCGATACATTTCGAAAGCCCGCCAATATGCCAGGTCAGGTCCGGAGCCATCGCCGCGAGCGGTGCCGGAGCGTGGAGAGGGACAAAGCCATAGGCATCATCCTCGACGATCGGCACGCCGTATTTGCGTGCCACAGCGCAAATTTCCTCCCGACGCCGCTCCGGAATGGTCAGCGTCATCGGGTTTTGCAGGATCGGATTGAGATAAAGCGCCTTCGGCTTGTTCATCTCGCAGGCTTCCGCAAAGGCTGCCGGCAGAATGCCGTCTTCGTCCATCGGCAGGCCGACGAGGTTCAATCGCAGCTGGGCGGCTATCGACCGCATGCCCGGATAGGTGATGTTTTCCGACAGCACCGTCTCGCCCGGTTTTGCCAAGACACCGAAGATCGCCAACAGCGCCGGATGCGCCCCGGGAGTGATGAAAATGCGCTCCTGCGAGGGAACCAGGCCGCGCCGGCTGAGCCAAACCGCGGCGGCCTCCTTGTCCATGCCGGCACCGCCGAAACCCTGATACCGCAGCAGAGGCAGGAGATTGGTTGCGACTGCGGTGAGCCCTTCCCGCATCCGCGCGATCAGTTCCGGATCATCGGGCTCCGGCGGCATGTTCATCGAAAAATCGACGATCGAGGCCCGGCGCGGATCCGGCGCGGCCTCGGAAACGAAACCCCGGCGTTCCTTATCAGCGCCGCCGGTCACGAATGTGCCGCGTCCCACATGCGAACTGACCAGACCGCGCTTCTGGGCTTCCAGATAGCCGCGCGCCACGGTGGTGAAATCGACGTCGAGCACCTTTGCCAACTCGCGTTGCGGCGGCAAACGATCGCCGACGACGAGGTTGCCGCTCCTCAGGTCCATCTCGATGACATCGGCGATCGCCATGTATCGCGGGGAGCGGCTGCGGGTCAGGTCAGGCTTCCAGGTCTTCATCCATGACGTCCGATAGTTAGTCCTGGATTGACGGTATATTGTTGCTCAGTGAGTCTGTCATCAGGAAAAACGGATATTGCGCCGCAACTTGAGGACCGGAGATATCTGCAGCATTCCATTTACGGTAGCCTAGTTATCCCATCTGCAATTTTCCCGTGCTTTCAGGCGAAATTTCCGAACCGCACATTGTCGACGGTCTTTGCCGGCGCCCTTCCGCTCGAAATTCGGTCTGAACGCTGCATCGCACAATTGATCGCATAATTGATGGCTCCCGGACCACCTCAAATATCGGATGCGCGGGTGGTGGCCTGCTTGCGTCGTCGGCAAGGACTTGGGTGGTGATGGTGCGGATGCGTTCTGCGGGTTTGATTGCCGACAGGAGGCTCGGCGGAACCTATCAGTTCCGGGACTCGCTCTCGTCCGAAACACCCTTGGCTATCTGGCTCTTGTTCTGCTTGTCGGGAACATTGCCGTTCCCCTCCGCCCGGTCGCGATGGAGGGCAGCGCGGGCGAGAAGCATGAAGGTGATCGGCGTCGTCACGGTCACGAAGATGCCGATCAAGATCTCGTGGAATACGAGGCGTCCCGACGAAACCGTGAAGAAGATCATCGAAGCCAGCATGACGCCGCCGATCCCCCAGCTGGTGCCGAGCGTCGGCGCGTGGATGCGCTCGTAGAAGGTCGGCAGGCGCAGGAAGCCGATGGCACCGATCAGCGCAAGACCCGAACCGATCAGCAGGAAAAACGCGACCGCGATGGCGGCCCAGACGGGGATATCGGCTGCAGCCTGCATCATTCGATCACCTCCCCGCGCATCAGGAATTTCGCAAGCGCCACGGTCGCCACGAAGCCCAGCATGCCCATGACCAGCGCCGCCTCGAAATAGATCACGCGGCCCGTGCCGATGCCGAAGGTCACCAGCAGCAGCATGGCGTTGATGTAGAGCGTGTCGAGGCCGATGATCCGGTCCTGTGCCCTTGGCCCCCGGAACATGCGCACCGAGGCAATCGCCATCGCCGCCGCCAGCATCAGCTGGGCGAGCGAGACCGCACTGAAGAGAATGATGGCGCTCATGCGAATATCTCCATCAGCAGCTTCTCATATCTGTTCTTGATCGTGTCACGCCATTCCGCCTCGTTGTCCAGATCGAGGATATGCAGCAACACCGTCTTGTCGTTTGAATCATACTCCAGCCAGGCTGATCCCGGCGTGCTGGTCAGCACGACGGCCAGAACCGCGATTGCGGTATGGTTCTCGATATCCAGCTCGACGGTCAGGAAACCGGGATTGTGGCTGCGGCGGCCGGCCTTGAGGATGATCAGCGCAACCGCGATGTTCGATTTGACGATATCGTAGAGTACGATCCCGAACAGTTTCGGCAGCAGGTACCATTTGCCGAACCGCGGCTTGTCCGGGCGCAGCGATGCCATCGCCCACGACGCGAACACGGCAACCAGGATGCCGAGCACCAGATGGCCGGGCGTGAAGCCGTTGAGCAGCAGCCACATCAGGACCAGCGACAATGTGAGCAGCGGATAGGGCAGCATCATTTGCCCCCTGCTTCGGTCGACGCAGCGCCGTCGTAGTCAGGGATAGGCGCCGCTTTGCGCACCGCATCGATATAGATCCGCGGATTGCTGAGGCTGCGGATCGTCGTATCCATATACTGCATCGCCGGTCCGGCCTGGACGGTGAGCGCAAGCGTCAGGAACAGCAGGAACATCACCGGCACGATCTCGATGACGAGGACGCGCGGCACGGTACCTTCGAGCGAACTCCAGAAGGTGCGGATGCCGGCGCGCGTCATCGAAATCAGCGCTGCAATACCGGAGAGGATGACGAGAAAGACCAGAACCCAGACGGCCGCCGTCGGCGGTACGCCGATCGCCCCGGTCCCCATCATCGCCGATAGCATCGCGAACTTGGCGATGAAGCCGGAGAGCGGCGGCAGGCCGGACAGCAGGATGCCGCAGGCCGCAAAGCAGATGCCGAGGATCGCCATCGTGCCTGGCATGGTGACGCCGTCGCCCTCCTCCGGCTCGTCCTCATCCGCGTCGCCATAAGCTTCCATGGTCACCGCAAGGACGATCGCACCGGCATCCTGGCCGCGCTCGACCAGTTCGATCAGCATGAAGAAGGCGCTGATCGTCAGCGTCGAGCTGACGAGATAGAGCAGCGCGCCGGACGAGATCGCCCCGTCATTGATGCCGAGCACCATCAGCAGCGTGCCGGAAGAGACTAGGACCGAGAAACCTGCAAGCCGTCCCAGCGCCTGCGACGCCAGTACACCGACCGTGCCGAAGATCAGGGTCGCTATGCCGCCGTAGAGAAGCACGTCGGCGCCGAAACCGGCGGAAGGTCCTTCGCCGAAGAGCAGCATGGTCAGCCGCAGGATGATGTAGATGCCGAGCTTGCTCATGATCGCGAATATGCCGGCAACCGGGGCCGAGGCGGCGCTATAGGCGGTCGGCAGCCAGAAGCAAAGCGGCCACATGCCCGCCTTGATGAGGAAGGCGATGCCGAGCACGCCGGCGCCGGCCTCCATCAGCATCCGCCGGTCCGGCTCGATATCGGGAATGCGGGCAGCAAGATCGGCCATGTTGAGCGTGCCGGCGGTGCCGTAGATCAGGCTCACCCCGATCAGGAACAGAAGTGCGGCGGCGAGGTTGACGGCGATATAGTGCATGCCCGCCTTGACGCGCAGCGGGCCGGAACCGTGCAGCAGCAATCCATAGGACGCCGCCAGCATCACCTCGAAGAAGACGAAGAGATTGAATAGATCGCCGGTGAGGAAGGCGCCGTTCAAACCCACCAGCAGCAGCTGGAACATGGTGTGGAAATGCGCGCCAACCGCATGCCAGCGGGCGAACGAGAAGACCAGCGCGGCGACCGAGAGCAGCGCGGTCAGCAGCAGCATCAGCGCCGACAGCGCGTCGAGAACCAGCACGATGCCAAAAGGCGCCGCCCAGTTTCCGAGCAGATAAACGCCGTCGAATTCGCTTGGACCGCTTTCGATCCGCAGAAGCGTGAGCGAGACGGCGACCAGGATCAGCGTCGATGCGAGGCTGATCATCGCTTTTACGACACGCTGGCGCTCGTCGAAGAACAACATGAGTGCGGCGGCGACCAGCGGCACAAGGATCGGCGCGATGAGGAGGTGATGGGTCCAGCCATTCATTTCGGCTCGTTCCTCCCATCGACATGGTCGGTACCGGTCAAGCCCCGGGAGGCCAGCAGCACGACGAGGAACAGCGCCGTCGTCGCAAACCCGATGACGATGGCCGTCAGCACCAGTGCCTGCGGCACCGGATCGGCGAGCGTCGAAGTGGGAACGCCATCGACGAGGATCGGCGGGACATTGGTCTTCACGCCGCCGACGCCGAAGATGAAGAGATTGACGGCATAGGAAAGAAGCGAGAGGCCGACGATGAGCTGATAGGTGCGCGGGCGCAGGATCAGCCAAACGCCGCAGCCCGTCATCACGCCGATCGCGGTGGCAAGAACAAGTTCCATCAGCCCTCCTCCGTCCGCGTTGCATCGATCGCCCGCAGGCGGTTGATGCGGATCGACTGGTGCGCCAGCGCCACGAGAATGAGCACCGTGGATCCGACCACCAGCGAGAATACGCCGAGATCGAAGAGCAGCGCGGTGGCGGCCGGCATCTTGCCGATCAGCGGCAGCTCGACATACTGGAAATGCGAGGTCAGGAACGGGTAACCGAAGAACCAGGCACCGATGCCCGTCGAAACCGCGGTCAGTAGGCCCGCCCCCATCCAGCGCAGCGGCAGAATGCGCAGGCGATCTTCCGCCCAGCGCGTGCCACCGGCCAGATATTGCAGCAGGAACGCGATCGACAGCGTCAGACCGGCCGAGAAGCCGCCGCCCGGCAGGTCATGGCCGCGCATGAAGATATAAACGGCGAAGGTGATGATCACCGGGAAGAGCCAGGTCATGATGACCGAGGGGACGAGCAGGTAGTCACGCACCGTATCGCCGGCCGAACGCTCGGGACGATCCTCGTCGAAACGGTTCTGGATGCGCTGCTGTTCCGGCAAGTCCATGCTGTCGTCGGCAGGCCGGAAACGGCGAAGCAGTGCGAAGACCGTCAGCGCCACGACGCCAAGCACCGCGATCTCCCCAAGCGTATCGAAGCCGCGGAAATCCACCAGGATGACGTTGACGACGTTGCGCCCGCCGCCTTGCGAATAGGCGTTTTCGAGGAAGTAGTTGGCGATGGCATCCGGCACCGGCATGGTCATGACGGCATAGGCGATGAAGGTCATGCCGATGCCGCAGACGACGGCGAGCGCCAGGTCGCGGAAGCGGCGGAAGCGGGCCCGCAGCGTGATCGACTCGGCCATCCCCTGCGTCCGTTTCGGCAGCCAGCGCAGGCCGAGAAGGATGAGGACGGTGGTGACGATCTCGACGAGGAGCTGGGTGATGGCGAGATCCGGCGCCGACAGCCAGACGAAGGTGATGCAGACGATTAACCCGACGCCGCCGAGCATGACGAGGGCTGCAAGGCGATGGTATTTGGCGAGATAGGCTGTGCCGAAGGCGAGGCAGATGCCGAGCAGCCAGATCGCGGCAAAGGCTGGATCGATGCCGGAAAAGGTGATGTCGCGGGTTTCGAAACCGGAGAGATAGAGCGGCAGGAGCCCGGCGAGGAAACCGGTCGCCACCACCCAGCGGAGCTGCGGCTGCAGATTCCGGGTGCCGAAGCGCCGTTCGAGCGTGCGGGCCCAGCGCCAGGACACCTCCACGAGAATGCGCTCGAAGATGCGCTGGCCCTTCAGGTTGCGCAGGATGGGTGGGCCGTCTTCGCAGGTCGCGAGATATTTGCGGAGCGAGAGATAGAGCAGCGTGCCGCCGACAAGTGCGATGGCGCTCATGATCAGCGGCAGGTTGACGCCGTGCCAGATGGAAAGGCTGTATTCCGGTGTCTGCGCACCCAGCACGCTGACGACGGCGGTTTGCAGGAAAGGCCCGATCGAAATCGCCGGAATGATGCCGACGATCAGGCAGGCGACAACCAGAAGCTCGATCGGAGAGCGCATCCAGCGCGGCGGCTCATGCGGCTGCGGCTTCGGCAGGTCCGTCGGCGGCGAGCCGAAGAACACCGTGTGAATGAAGCGCAGCGAATAGGCGACGCTGAAGGCGCTGGCGAGGGTCGCCACATAGGGGAGGATGCGGTCGAGGATGGAATCCGCGTGGGTTTCGACCGCTTCCGCGAAGAACATTTCCTTCGACAGGAAGCCGTTCAGCAGAGGAACGCCGGCCATGGCGGCACTCGCCACCATGGCCAGCGTGCCTGTGATCGGCAGATACCGGAAAAGCCCGCTCAATCGTCGCATGTCGCGCGTGCCGGTCTCGTGGTCGATGATGCCGGCCGCCATGAACAGCGACGCCTTGAAAGTTGCATGGTTGACCATGTGGAAGATCGCCGCAACGGTCGCGAGCGGACTGCCGAGGCTTAAGAGCGTGGTGATGAGGCCGAGATGGCTGATTGTCGAATAGGCGAGCAAGCCCTTCAGGTCCTGCTGAAACATCGCGAAATAGGCGCCGAGCACCAGCGTGATGATGCCCGCCAGCCCGACCAGGTAGAACCATTCGTAGGTTCCCGACAGGGCCGGCCAGAACCGCACCAGCAGGAAGACGCCGGCCTTCACCATGGTCGCCGAATGCAGGAAGGCCGAGACCGGGGTCGGCGCCGACATGGCATTGGGCAGCCAGAAATGGAAGGGGAACTGGGCGCTCTTGGTCAACGCGCCGAGCAGGATGAAGACCAGGGCGGGCACATAGAGGGAATGGCCGCGGATGACGTCGCCGGCCACCAAAATCTTGTCGAGGTCGTAGCTGCCGACGATGTTGCCGATGAGCAGCAGCCCGATCAGCAAGCAGAAACCGCCGATCCCGGTGATCGTCAGGGCCATGCGAGCGCCATCGCGGGCGGCGGCATTGTTGTGCCAGTAGCTGATCAGCAGGAAGGAAAAGATGCTGGTCAGCTCCCAGAACACCGACAGCAGAATGACATTGCCTGAGATGACGATGCCGAGCATCGCGCCCATGAAGGCGAGCAGGAAGGAGAAGAAGCGTGGAACCGGATCGTCTTCGGACATGTAATAGCGGGCGTAGACGACCACGAGAAAGCCGATGCCGGCTATCAGCATGGAGAAGAGCCAGGCGAAACCATCCATCCGAAGAGTGAAGTTGAGGCCGAGCTGCGGCAGCCAAGTACCCTCGAAGCGAAGTACGCCGCCATTGGTGACGCTCGGATAGAAGGACGCGACGATCAGCAGGGACAGGAGGGCAGTGGCGCCGGCGACCCAGGACGGCAGCACGCGCGAGCGCGTTCGCAGCAGAAATACGGAGACCAGGCTTCCGAGGAAAGGCAGGACCAGAAGGACGAGAAGAAGATATGGTCCTGACGTTATCCCAATGCTCCGGCCTTCCTATGTGCTGCGCATCCGCCAAGCGCCTGCTGCGAAAATGCCTGCGAATGCTCCATCTAGCAATCGAATCCAAATTGCCATATATGATATATATTGACCAATATGGGCAGTTTGGTGAGATGGGTCAAGCCGCAAAAAACGCAATTTTGACGCCGGCCTTATGTCGCGCCGCCCGTGGGTTTCTGGATTGGACGCAGACCGATCTCGCTGACCGCTCAGGCGTGTCGAGGAGCACCATTCGCGATTACGAAGGCAGCCGGCACGACCTCCACCGGGCGACGGAGGCGCAGCTGCGCCTCGCCTTCGAGCAAGGTGGCGTCGCCTTCGTCCACATGGAAGGCGGCCATTTCGGCGTCTGTCCGAGAGCCGTCCAGACACGGCAATAGGTCGAGTGGAGCGCGGCCCTGACCCGGCATCACCAGTTGGTGACTGAACTGTCCCGGCGCCGTTTAAATCCTCGGCATGCCTTCAGGGCGAAGCGCCCTCTTCAGCGCCGCGATCCGGAAGATGGCGTTCGGGGCGCCGTAACCGCGATAACCGCGCCGTTCGACGATCTCGAAGAAGAAGCCTTCGCCGTAGGTCATGCTGTAGAGCTGGAAATATTCGCCGTACTCGTCGCGGTCGTAGAGGATGTTCTCTTCCTTCAGCCGCTCCGAAAGCTCGGCATCGAGGCCGAAGCGGGCTTCGACGTCACCATAGTAGTTGGGCGAGATGGCAAGCGGCTTGAACCCGTTCTTGCGCAGCGCCGCGGCGGTTGCAAAGATGTCGTCGGTCTGGAAGGCGAGATGCTGGACGCCGGACCCGAACTTTTCGGCGATGAAATGACCCGCGAGCGTGCGGCGGTTCTCGGCGCCGTTCAAGGTGATGCGGAGCGTGCCAGAGGCGTTTTCGACCACCTGGCTGCGTATCACGCCAGCCGGATCGATGATGTCGACCATCGGCGTCTTCTGCGTCTCGAAGATCGAGGTGTAGAAGAGCAGCCAGGTCAGCATTTCCTCGTAGGCGACCGTCTGGGCGATATGATCCACATGCCTGAGATGCGCCGGCGCCACCTCGGCTTCGCCCTCTTCGTTGACGGCCTGGAAATCGATCTCGGAAAAGCGGCCGAGATTGCTCTTGTCGTCGATCAGGTAGACAAGCCCGCCGCCGACGCCGCGGATCGCCGGTATCTCCACTTCGCCCTTTGCCACCTGCTGCCGGAACGGCTCAGCCCCCAGCGCCACCGCCCTTTCGAACGCCTGCCCGGCATCCTCGACGACGAGAGCCATTGCATAGGCCGAGGTGCCGTGGACGGCAAACGAGGCGTTGGCAAACCCCTTTTCGTCGGTATTGACGAGGAGACGGATATCGCCCTGGCTGTAGAGGCTGACCTTCTTCGACTTGTGTTTCGCCGTGTTGCGGAAACCGAGCGTCCGGAGAATGGCGGCCAGATCGGCCGCATCCTTTTCGTCGGAGGAAAACTCTACGAAACCGACGCCCTTAACCGAAGCGCGGTCGGGCATGTCGCGAACCGTCAGGCCCGATGCGTTGGGGCTGCGCCGCACCTGGTCGCCGAGATAGATCAGCGAACGGTAGCCGTCATCGGCAATCGCCCGGCTGGATCCGCCGCGGAACTGGTCGTTGAAAATCTCCAGGGAGAAATAACCGTCATAGCCGGTCGCGGCGATCGCGGTGGTAAAGGCGGTCACCGGCAGATCGCCCTCGCCCGGCATGTTGCGGAAATGCCGCGACCAGTAGAGCAGGTCCATGTCGATCAGCGGCGCATCGGCGAGCTGGACGATGAAGATCTTGTCCTTCGGGATGGAGCGGATCGAATTGATGTCGATCTTCCGCGACAGGGTGTGAAAGCTGTCGAGGATCAGCCCGATATTGGGGTGGTCGGCACGCCGCACGATCTCCCAGGCATCGCGGTGGTCGTTGATATGCCGGCCCCAGGCGAGCGCCTCATAGCCCACCCTCAACCCGCGCCTGGCGGCCCGTTCGCCGAGCTCGTGAAAATCGGCCGCCGCCCGGTCGATGCCGCCGAGCGAGACCGGCGAGACGTTGGAGCAGACGAGGACGAGGTCGGTGCCGAGTTCCTGCATCACGTCGAACTTGCGCTCCGCACGATCGAAGGTGCGGCTCCGATGCGAGGCAGGCATGCCCTCGAAATCGCGGAACGGCTGGAATAGCGTGATCTCCAGCCCGTGATCGCGCACCATCCTGCCGACATCGGCGGGGCTGCCGTCGAAGGCGAGGAAATCGTTCTCGAAGATCTCCACCCCATCGAAACCGGCCCTGGCAATCGCTTCCAGCTTTTCGGGCAGTTCTCCGCTGATCGAAACCGTGGCTATCGACGTTTTCATGCGCTCCCTCCCATTTCCTCGGAATGTGACCGAAGAGGCTCCTCAGATGCACCGGCGAGCGACCTCCCGCTTCGAGCCGGCATCAGTGAGACAATTTTGTACTAAATAGTTCGTAACATCAAATGGGAAGTTTGGGGTGTACCGATAGCCCGAAATCGGGAATCGGATTGGCGCTGCCGAGGCAGCGAGAGTCTGGCCACGGGACCGCGTTCAGAGCTTCAATTTTGCGGCCCAGGCCGATACGGTTTCAGCCATCGTTGCCATATGGTCGGTGGCGGAAAATCCGGAAATCGTCTTGCGCGGTTTCAGGTCATGATCGCCGTCCTCCAGCCAGAGGATCTCGATGGCCTTCGAGAGTTCGTAGCCGGGTACTTCTTCGCGGGTGCCGAATTCATCGCGGGTTCCCTGGCAGATCAACGCCGGCGCCTTGAGACCTTTGAGATGCTGGGTGCGGAGCTGCTCCGGCTTGCCCGGAGGATGGAACGGATAGCCGAGGCACAGCAGGCCGCCGACCCTGCCTTCCATGTAAAGCTCGTCGGCAATCATGCTCGCCACCCGTCCACCCATCGACTTGCCGCCGATGATCAGCGGTCCCTTCGCACCGAGTTCGGCGATCGCCGCCTTGTATTCGGGATTGAGCGTCTCGGCCCGCGGCGGCGGTTTGCGATCGCCGGAGGTACGGCGCGCCGCCATATAGCCGAATTCGAAACGCGCGACACGAAAACCCGTGGCCGACAGGGCTTTCGCCGCAGCCGTCATCGATGCCGAATCCATCGGCGCGCCGGCGCCGTGCGCAAGCAGGATCGTGAGACGCGCGTCTTGCGGTCCCTCGATCAGAAATCGCCCTGACATCTTGCTCCCTCAATTCCGGTTCACTTTTCCCGCGCGCCTGTCGGAATAGACCGCCGGCGCACGTCCTTTATGTGGGCGAGCCCGTGTCCGCCCGCAATTTGGCGACTATATCAGCGGGGGCAAGGCCAAGTCTCCTGCCCTACCATTACAGACGGAGGAATGTCATGGATATGCAGAGCCTCACACCAGCAATCGAACTTGCAAGAAAGAATGGCGTGCACTTTCCCAACGAAAGCGCCGCATACAGGGAGGCGCGGGATGCGCTTCTCGCCGAGGAAATCGAGCTCCGTCGCCATATCGAGCGCGTTGCCGAGCAGAGACGCCATCTGCCGCCGGGCGGACATGTGCCGAAGAACTATACGTTCGAGGGCGTGAACGGCAGGATCTCGTTCGAAGAGCTGTTTGCGGACAAGGAAACGCTGGTCATCTACAGCTATATGTTCGGTCCGCAGCGCGAGCGGCCCTGCCCGATGTGCACGTCGCTGCTTTCCTCCTGGGACGGCGAGGTTCCCGACATCCGGCAGCGCGTCGCGTTCGCCGTCGTCGCACGTTCGCCGCTGCAGCGGGTCACCGATTTCAAACGGGAGCGCGGCTGGCACCATCTGCCGCTCTATTCGGATACGAGCGGCGAGTTCAGCCGGGATTACCACGCGATCGGCAAGGACGGCAGCGACGACGCGGCCTTCAACGTGTTCACCCGCCGGGATGGAACCATACGGCATTTCTGGAGCGGCGAGATGGGCGGTGCCACTGCCGACCCCGGCCAGGACCCGCGCGGCGCACCCGATCTGATGCCAATCTGGACGATCCTCGACTCTACCCCGGAAGGCCGCGCGCCGCACTGGTATCCCAAGCTGTCCTATTAGGACTGAAGTCCTACGCGCCGATCAAGGCGGAACGAAAGATGATGCCGCCACGTTCTCCGGCCACTTCAACCGATAAGGAAGTGACCATGAAAAAGCTCATCATTCTCTCCGCCGCGATCGGCCTCCTCGCGACCGGCGCAATGGCCCAGCAGAGCACGGTCAACGGCGCCGTGGGCGGTGCGGTTACCGGTGCAATCGTCGGTGGTCCGGTTGGCGCTGCCGTCGGTGGCGTAGTCGGC
>NZ_JALBGW010000249.1:0-4828 GCF_023006485.1 Neorhizobium sp. BETTINA12A | reverse complement strand
CGGCAACAGCAGCGACAGCGCCGGCGGCACGGTCAGCAGTGCGCCAAGGCCACAGAAGACGAGGCGGCGGAACTGGGCAATTTCACCGGCGCGCGCGGTCTCGCCCTCGCCGAGGCGCGTCAGCCAGCGGGTGGCGGTCTCATCGACCAGCATGACCGCCTTTCCGGCAATGTTACTCAATACGCGCACGCAAAACCCTGCACAGACTCGGTTGTTGAAGCCGACAATAGGCCTCCGTGGCTTAAGGAAAGGATAAAACAAGGGGGTGCGGGAGGCCCCGCAATGACCCAAAATCCGGCTTTGGGACAGATGGGACAAGCCTTCTGAGCTTGTGGTTAACGCAACGTAAGCGACGGATTTGCTTCGATTTTTCCTAGAACGTTAACCTTTGTGGCAAGCGCGCGGCCAGGAAAGCCAACGGGTTCGGGTGGGCTGCCGCAATTATGCTTAACATCGATCGCTAAAATTCGATTCAAGTTCGCGACAAAGGCGCTGCAAATGCAGATATTTCGCATTTTAGGCAAATTTGCCGAAAAACCGAACGGTCCCGTCAAAGCCATATTCGCTTCCCGGCGGTACAACCATGTTCAAGACCGGCACAGATCCGGCGGCCCGCTTGAAGACAGAAGCGGGAAAAAACAGGTGGACAGAGCGATGTGGTTTCTCATCAAGGGAAGTATGTGGTTCGCGGCGGTGCTGGTGGTGCTTTCCTACTTCAGCAGCAAGCCGGCGACCGAGACCGACAGGCTTTCGCCCCTGCAGGTCAGTAATGCCTTTTCGGCTGCGACCGAAGCCTATCAATATGTGAGCGCCATCTGCACCGAAAAGCCTGAGGTCTGCGAAAAGGGTGCCGAGACCTTCTCGGCGCTCGGCACGAGGGCCAGGCAAGGCGCCCAGGTCGCCTTCGAGCTGCTCGACAAGCAGTTCGGCGACAAGGGCACCCGGACCGCGGTGCTCGCCGATCCGGAACCGACCCCATTCCCGGCCAGACAGGCCGAAACGGCAGCCGCTGCTGTTGCCGACACTATCTTCACCGGCACCGTGCCGGTCCCGCAGAAACGGCCCATTCGTTAGGTTGACGCGCTGACAAACAGCGTTGCGGATGTCTCTTTCGAATTCGAATTTCAAAACTTGCGCCGGGCTCTGATAGCCATGGTTCCCAGCGCCGGACTGCCTGCCCTGTCATTCAGCATTTTGCTGACGCCGTGAGGATTACCCCTCACGGCGTTTTTTTTCGCTTTTATCCCGGCCTGCAGTGCCTATATGGAGCGGATAGAAGAACCGGAGCGCTTATGGCCAGCCTCGAGCAAATCATCGAAGATTTCGAATACCTCGACGAGTGGGAAGACCGCTATCGTTACGTGATCGAACTCGGCAAGGCGCTGCCGGACCTTCCCGACGACCAGAAGACGGCGGAGAACAAGGTGCAGGGCTGTGCGAGCCAGGTCTGGCTGGTCAGCCATCTCGGGGACGGCAGCGCCGATCCGGTGATGACCTTCGAGGGTGATTCGGACGCCCATATCGTGCGCGGCTTGGTCGCCATCGTGCTCGCGGTCTATTCCGGCAAGACCGCTTCTCAGATCGCCGCCACAGATGCGATCGAGATCTTCGACCGTATCGGGCTTGTCGAACACCTGTCGTCCCAGCGCGCCAACGGGCTGCGCTCGATGGTCAAGCGGATCCGGGAAGAGGCAAGGATCAGGGCTGCGGCTTAGGGCGCAAGGACCGCTCACGCGCATCCGTTGGCCACGTGGAGAGCGCTTGCTCGGCAACGGCCTCCAGCGTGTCGCGACTGAAACCGGCTTTGGCCTGCACCGCCATGCCGTGAAGAACGGCCATCAGGAATGCTGCAAGCGTATCGGGCCTCGCCGTCTCCGGCAGGTCGCCCTCGGCCTTTGCCCGCTCGAAGCGTTGGCGAAGCTGCGCCTCGGCTTCGGCGCGCGCCTCGATCAAGGCCTGGCGGACAGGCTCCGCTTCATCCGACCCCGCCAGGACACCCTGGATGCCAAGGCATCCCGTATGGTCGGGATAACGGGTGGTGAGGTCGATTGCACCCTGGAGAAGGTGCGCCGCAACCTCGCGCGCCGTGGGCAACTGGAGTGCAGCGGGAACATAGTCCACATACCGCTCGTAGTAGCGCACCAGGGCCTTGCGGAAGAGCGCTTCCTTATTGCCGAATGCGGAATAGAGGGCCGGTCTTTCGACACCCGCCGCCTCGGTCAGGTCGGCATAGGAGGCGCCCTCATAGCCCTTGCGCCAGAAGACGCATATCGCGGCGTCGAGCACCTTCTCCACATCGAATTCGCGATGGCGTCCCATCAGCTCTGCTCGGCCTTTTTCATAATGACCGTTATTAAAGCCCCTTGACCATCAATGTCAAATTTCATACCGATCGTTATCGTAACATACGTTATGAAATTGGGCCGCTCGACAAGATCGAGTGGAGCCCTCGTCGAATAGGGAAAAGATACTCATGTCCAACATATTCAAGGGGAAGGTCGTCCTCATCACCGGCGGTTCGCGCGGCCTCGGTGCGGCGACGGCGGAAGCGTTCGCCGATCACGGAGCGGATGTCGCGATCAGCTACGCGGCCTCGGCCGACAAGGCGAAAGCCGTCGTGGAGAAACTCAGGGCAAAGGGGGTTCGCGCGATCGCGGTCCAGAGCGACCAGGCCGACCTTTCTTCCGCAAAACCCCTGATCGACCGGGTGATGGCGGAATTCGGCAGGCTCGATATCCTCGTCAACAATGCCGGCATCGCCATCCAGGGTCAGATGGTCGACGATCCGGAACTCGACGGGGACAACTATAATCGCCAGTGGCAGGTCAACGTGCTGGGCACGATCGCCAATACCCGTGCGGCGGCGCAAAAGCTGACCGACGGTGGCCGGATCATCTTCGTCGGCTCGCTCCTCGGCTCCTACGTCCCCTTCCCCGGTGTCGCCGACTATACCGGAACCAAGTGGGCGCTCGCCGGCTATGCGAAGGGCATTGCCCGCGACCTTGGCCGGCGCAATATCACCGTGAACGTGGTCCAGCCGGGCATCATGCCGACCGACATGGCCGCGGACGTTGCCGGCGAGCTTCCGAACCGTGACGCCATCCTGGACATGCATCCGATCCGTCGCATCGCAACGCTCGAGGAAGTGGCCGAAACCATCTGCTTCCTGGCCGGACCGCATGCGGGCTACATCAACGGAGAGACCGTGAATGTAGCCGGCGGCCTCGGAATCTGAGTGACGAAGCCGGGAGCTTCGACATCCAATCCGGATCGGATCACCAGCGAAAAGTCCCTGAGCTTCGAACGAAGCTCAGGGACGCTCGCGTCAAGGGGTCAGGCTTCCGCTGCCTTGGCGGCCATTGTGGCCTTTGCCCACCAGACCAGTTCGTCGAGCGCCGTTTTGGCCGAAGGCAGCAGATTTGCCTCGATCTCCTCGATCGGCTTGTTGCCGCCCCTCGGGGCGACCGCCATGAAGTCTCCGCCACCGATATGGACGGCGGCGTGGGTCGATACCATCTGCAGCTCGACCCCGATGCCGCGCAGGTGTTCCACCGCGCGCGACGCACCCGTGCCGCCGTAACCGATGGCGGTAAAGGGTTTCCGGTTCCATTCCTTGTAAGCCTGATCGAGGGCGTTCTTGAGCACGCCGGTGAGCGAATGATTGTACTCCGCGACCACGAAGATGTAGCCGTCGAAGCGGCCGACGGTTTCCTGCCAGCGCACAGCTTGCGGGTTTTGGCTCGGCATCCACATGTTCGAGGCCATCTCGTCGAAGAACGGCAGCGGATGGTCGCGCAGATCGACCAGTTCGACCTCGATGTCGTCACGCGCCTGCGCCTGCTTCAACATCCACTGTGCCGGCCTGTCGGCAAAGCGGGTGGGGCGGGTAGAGCCGATAATGACCGCGATTTTGGGCTTCAGAACCATAGTATCCTCATGTATGTTGGTTTCTGTCCGTAACCATCTATCCGAGGATCGAATGCCTCATCAAGACAGCACTTTTCGGATACCAGGTAACCGCGAGGATACCAGGTCTTGCGGGCCGATCAGCCGCATGCTGGCCCGGATCAGCGACAAGTGGACGCTTCTGGTCGTGCGCGTTCTGGGTAACGGCCCTCTTCGCTTCAATGCACTGAAGCGGGAGATCGGCGAGATTAGCCAGAAGATGCTGGCTTCCACTCTTCGCGATCTTGAGGAGAATGGTTTCGTGACGCGGACAGTCACCCCGACGACGCCTCCGCAGGTGGAGTATGCCCTGACGGACCTCGGCCGGGACTTTTGGGAGCCGGTGCAGGCACTGGCCGATTGGACCCATGCGAATTCCCCGAGGATCGACGCCGCCCGCGCCGCTTATGCAGCGAACCGGGCAGCGCGTTAGGCCGGCGCTTCTGGAGCCGCTCACAAGCGGCATGCAGCGTCAGCCTCACAAGTCTTCTCCGTCATAAGGCCGGCCGGAAATCTTCCGCGCCCCAATGATGGCTCTGGCGGCGTTTTGGCAGAGCCGGCGGGGCATAATGGCGGGCAAGCGCCAGCAGCGCGGTGCGCAGCATGAGTTTGGCCGAGCGCGCCGGCCATTGGCGTTCGCGTTCCACCGTCTCCAGCCCCTTGGCAAAGCAGCAGACATCCATCGCGACGCCGGAAAGTTCCGGTCCCATCGCGTCCACCGCTCTCGAAAAACGGTTTCGGGCGGATATCGCGCTGTCGGCGATGTCGGCCTGGCCACCGGCGGAGCCCTTGGCGCGGGTGGCGAGCCGCGGCTCCCAGGAGGCGGTGACGCGCAGCTGGAGCTGCCCGCGGGTGAAATCGGCGAGCAGTCGTTCTCCCGCCT
>NZ_JALBGW010000248.1:0-4833 GCF_023006485.1 Neorhizobium sp. BETTINA12A | reverse complement strand
GCGCCGGCATCGCGGCGGTCGGCCGACGGCAGCGACAGGACTTCGGACGGCGTACCGACCGCCTCGACCCGGCCGTCCTTCATTATCACCACCTTGTCGGCGAGCCGCGCCACTTCCGAGACCGAATGGCTGACATAAACGATCGGCGTCGAGGTTTCGTCGCGCAGACGTTCGAGATAGGGCAGAATTTCGGCCTTGCGCTGGTCGTCGAGCGCGGCGAGCGGCTCGTCCATCAACAGCAGGCGCGGCGCAGACAGCAGCGCCCGGCCGATCGCGACGCGCTGTTTTTCTCCGCCTGATAGCTTTCCCGGCCGCCGGTCGAGCAGCGCGCCGATCCCAAGCAGTTCGACGATGTGGTCGAAATTCTCGGGCGGCGTTGTCTTCGGCGCGAACCAGCGGCCGTAGCCAAGGTTCTGGCGCACCGAGAGGTGCGGAAAAAGCCGGCCCTCCTGAAAGACGTAACCGAAGCGGCGTCTGTGCTTTGGCACGAAGACGCGGTTCTCGGTGTCGAGCAGCACTTCGCCATCGACCATCAGCCGACCACGGTCAGGCTTCGAGAGCCCGGCGATCACCCGCACCAGCGAGGTCTTGCCCGAGCCCGAACGCCCGAACAGAGCGGTGACGCCGCCTTCCGACGTAAAGCTCGCATCGAGCACGAATTCTCCCAGCGTCTGCTGTGCCTCGACGATAAGGGTCATTCGATGTCGACCCTCCTGCCGACCAGATAGGCCATGAATTCGGAGGCAAGCAGCGCGGCGAAGGAAATGACGATCGCGACCAGCGTCAGCCGCATCGCGCCGGCATCGCCGCCTGGCACCTGCGTGAACGTGTAGATCGCCGACGAAAGGGTCTGGGTTTCACCGGGAATATTGGAGACGAAGGTGATCGTCGCGCCGAATTCGCCCATTGCCTTGGCGAAGGCGAGGATCATGCCGGCGATCACGCCCGGCAGGATGAGCGGCAGGGTCACGGTCATGAAAACCCAGGCGGGACCGGCGCCGAGCGTACCCGCCGCCTCTTCGAGCTTGCGGTCGACGGCTTCGATCGAGAGCCGGATGGAGCGCACCATCAGCGGGAAGCCCATGACGCCGCAAGCGAGTGCCGCGCCGGTCCAGCGGAAGGAGAGGACGATACCGAGATATTCGTTGAGAAAGGCGCCGATGACGCCGCGTCGCCCGAACAGGACGAGCAGCAGGAAACCGGTGACGACCGGTGGCAGGATGAGCGGCAGGTGGACGACGCCGTTCAGGATCGACTTGCCCCAGAATTTTCCGCGGGCGAGCAGATAGGCGACAAGAAGGCCGAACGGCAGGCTGACGATCATCGCGACGGAGGAAACCTTCAGGCTGAGCCTGATTGCGGTCCATTCCTCGTCACTCAGCACCAGCCAGTCCAAACGCCTGTCCCACCCGCAGCCGCAATATATCACCTTGGATATATCGAGACGGATCGGATGGCTAGGTCTTCGCGGGAAAGTTATCGGGAGCGTTCTGGAAAAGGCGGTGGGAGAGCGCCGGATTGACCGCTGCTCTCCCTGCACCATCGCATTCACAAGATGGATTGCCTCGGACGAAGGCCGTTAGGCCTTTGTCTCTTTGCGCGATTGATTAGCGATTGTCGCGGCTCGTATCGCCGAAGATCGAGGGGTTTTCCTGGCGATCGTTGTCGCGGATCTGAATGCTGCCGGTGCGGACGCGGTCCACATTACCGCCGTTGATCCGGGCGGAAGCATGCGTCTTCGAGGTGCCTTCATAATAGTCGCCTTCGGCGAGAGCCGAGCCTGCGAAGGAAGCGGCGGCGATCATGGCGGCGATAGCGGAGATGGAAGTCTTCATTGTCCTAGTCCTTTTCAGAGTTCGTCCGGAGCTGAAGTTTGCGACCTGCCTGGCGGACGACATTCGGTATCTTGGATGAGCTGCGGTCAGCGATTGTCGCGGCTTTCATGCTTGAAGATCGGCTGATCGCCGCGATTGTCATAGGCGCGGGCCCGATCGATGCTGCCGGTCCTGACATTGTCGACCTTATCGTTGGTCTGGGCGGTTGCCTGCCCCTTGGAGGCACCCTGATAATAATCGCCTTCTGCAAGAGCGACGCCGGCGAAAGAAGCCGAAGCGATCATGGCTGCGGCAAGCGTGGAAAGTACTGTCTTCATTATCGTATTCCTTGACTGAAACGGAGCCGCTTGGGATTCGGCTTCCGTCGAACGGTACACGGAAGCACGTTGTTTGCTTCCGAGCCTTGAAATGGGGGAGCGGGTCCAAGGTCGCTAGGGCATGATTTCCAAACGGAATGTTCGGGATTCGAGAACAAACAACTGCGTGAAGTCTGTTGAAATCCGAATCCGGCCGGGCTGAGCCGCATCGGCGCGCTCTCCAGAATGGCTTCGTCGGAAACGAAAAACGGCCCTGAAATGGGCCGTTTCGATGAGTTCGCTGGAGCTCTTACGGATTACTTCAGAACGATGAAACCTTCCTTTTCGAAAAACGGCGCGGCCCTGGCCGACTTCAGGTAGTCGAGATAGGCAGGCGCATCCTTGGACTTCGATTCCGACAGAATGGCGATTGGATAGACGATCGGCGGATGGGTGTCGGCCGGGAAGACGCCGACGATCGCAACGCCCGGATCGGCCGCCGCGTCCGTCTGATAAACGATGCCGTAAGGCGCTTCGCCGCGCGACACGAGCGCGAGTGCCGCGCGTACGCTTTCGGCACTTGCGACGCTCTTTTCGACCGACGACCAGACGCCCAACTTTTCGAGTGCTGCCTTGCCGTATTTGCCGGCCGGAACCGCATTCGGCTCACCCATCGCCAGCCGTCCGCCTTTAAGCAGTCCCGCGAGATCGAATCCCGGCCTGATGTCCACCGGATTGGCGGTATCCTTGGCGGCGACCAGCACGATGCGGTTGCCCAGCCAGTTGAACCGGGTATCGTCCTTGACGAGTTTCTTGTCGGAGACGTACTTCATCCAGTCGAGGTCGGCCGAAATGAAGATATCGGCCGGCGCGCCGTTTTCGATCTGCTTGGCGAGCGTCGAGCTTGCCGCGTAGGAAACCGTAACGTCCTTGCCGCCCTGGGCGCCCCACGCTTTGTTGGCGTTGTCGAGCGCGTTCTTCATGCTGGCTGCCGCAAAAACGGTGACTTTTTCCTGGGCGGCGGCGGGAGCGGCGAAGGAAGCGAGCGTTAAGAAGGTGGCTGCCGCCGACGTCACGGCGAGCCTGATCCAGGAATGACGATCAATGTTCATGATTTCCTCTCTAATCCCTAAGCGAGATATTCCCTTGGATATCTCGGAGAGGAGGTTTTGGCCAGCGTTATATTCGGCCAAATATCTTGATGCGGTTGACAGGCAGGCTCAGATGCCGAGAGCCATGCCGTCCTTGCGGTGATCGGAGCCACCCCTCAGCACCCCGGTTTCCCAGTCGATCCAGATCGCCTGGGCGCCGCCCATCGCCGATTCCGGCGCCTTCACCTCGAAACCGCGCTTGATGAATTCCGGGCCAACCGTGCCGCGCAGCCGGGCTTCCATCTCGACATGATTGGTGCCGGGCAGCGGGAAGAGGCGCGGCAGGTCGATGGCGCTCTGCAGGTCCATGCCGTAGTCGAAGACTTTTGAGAGGAAGTGGGCGTGGCCCATGGCCTGGTACTGGCCGCCCATGACGCCGAACGGCATGACGGCTCGGCCGTCCTTCGTCACCATGCCGGGGATGATCGTGTGCATCGGCCTCTTGCCCGGCGCGATCACATTCGGATGGTCCGGATCGAGCGAGAAGCTGAAGCCGCGGTTGTGGAACATCACCCCGCTCTTGGGATCCATGTGGCCGCTGCCGTAAACGAAGAAGATCGAGTTGATGAAGCTGATCGCATTGCGATCGCTGTCGACGACGGAGAGATAGATGGTGTCCTTGTGCGGCACCTCGTCGAACGGCGGCAGGTCCGTGATCGCCTTGTGGGGATCGATCATGCCGGCCAACTGCCTGGCAAGTTCGTCCGAGAGCAGGTAGTCGACCGGCACGTCGACCTTAGCCGGATCGGCTAGGAAACGGTTTCGCGCCGCGTAAGCCAGCCGCGTCGCCTCGACCTCGATATGCAGCCGCTCGGGCGCCAGCGGATCGCCCTCGCCCGGAAAATGCGACAGGATGTTGAGGATCATCAGCGCGATGATGCCCTGGCCGTTGGGCGGGCATTCGTGGATTTCGTGGCCACGGAATGTCGTCTTGATTGGCGTCACATATTCGCCTGTGGCATTGGCGAAATCTTCGAGCGTATGCAGGGCGCCGATGCCGTTCAGGTAGCTCACCATGCCTTCCGCGATCGGGCCTCGATAAAAAGCGTCCCTGCCTTCCCGGCCGATAGCTTCCAGCGTATCGGCAAGTTGCTTCTGATACTGGATCGAACCTGCCGGCGGCGCCTTGCCGTCGACGAGGAAGACGCGGCTTGCCGTCGGGTCGTCCTTCAGGATCTCTGCCTGTGCGGCAAGATCGTGGGCGGTGCGCGGTGGCAGAACGTAACCGTCGCGCGCCAGCTTGATGGCCGGCGCAAGAATATCGGCCATCTTCATCCGGCCGTGATCGGCAACGAGGCGCGTCCAGGCATCCACCGCCCCCGGCACGGTGATCGTGTGGGGCGAGGTGCGGGTGAGGCTGGTGACGCCGAGCGAACGGAGATGTTCGACGGTTGCGGTAGCCGGCGCCCGGCCGGACCCGTTATAGGCCAGCACCTCGTCGGTGCCACTGAGCGAGAGGAGAGCGAAACAGTCGCCGCCGATGCCGGTCGAGCCGGCTTCGACGACGCACTGCACGGCGCAGGCGGCAACCGCCGCATCCACGGCATTGCC
>NZ_JALBGW010000247.1:0-4841 GCF_023006485.1 Neorhizobium sp. BETTINA12A | reverse complement strand
GGCAAGCGTCAACCAGGCGGCGATGGAAGCGGCAGCAAGGCAGGAGCGCGATCTCGCAAGTGCCTTGCTGCCGACGATTTCGACCGCCGGTTATGCGATCGGCGCTGGGATCGCCGGGATGATCGCAAGCGCGACCGGCCTGGTTTCGGCGCTGGAGAACGGCAATACCGGCGGGCCGGCGCTGTGGCTCTACGGGACTGCGGCGGCCGGTGCGCTGCTGACCTTCCTCCTCGGCTTCGGCGTGCGGCTTACCAAGGCTTGAGGGCGCAACAAAAGCGCATTTCGCTTGTTCGGCGGGACAGATTTCCCATATTTGAGGAAAAGGTCGCCGCATCCCGGCGGCCAAAGGAGACCTTCCCGTGTTCCAGTTCGACAATTCCTACGCCCGCCTGCCGGACAGGTTTTTCGCCTCCGTCTATCCTGAGCCGGTGGAGGGGCCGAAGCTTCTGAAATTCAACGCGGAACTGGCAGAAGAACTGGGCGTCGAGGCAGATTTTTCCGATCCCGCCCGGCTGGCGGCGATCCTTGCCGGCAATGTCGTGCCGCCCGGCGCCATGCCGATCGCCATGGCTTATGCCGGCCACCAGTTCGGCAATTTTGTGCCGCAGCTGGGCGACGGGCGGGCGATATTGCTGGGCGAGGTCGTCGACCGCAACGGCAAACGCCGCGACATCCAGCTGAAGGGCGCCGGACCGACGCCTTATTCCCGCAGAGGCGACGGACGCGCGGCTTTGGGACCGGTGCTGCGCGAATATATCGTCTCCGAGGCGATGAACGCACTCGGTGTGCCGGCAACGCGGGCCTTGGCGGCTGTCGCGACCGGCGAACAGGTCTATCGCGAGACGGTGGAGCAGGGAGCGGTGTTCGTGCGCGTCGCGGCAAGCCACGTGCGGATCGGCACCTTCCAGTTCTTTGCCGCCCGCGGTGACAATGACGGGATCAAATTGCTCGCCGACTACGTCATCGAGCGGCACTATCCGGAGCTGAAAACGGCGAAAAACCCCTATCTGGCGCTGCTGCAGGGTGTAGCGGCGCGGCAGGCGGATCTGATCGCCCGCTGGATGGGTATCGGCTTCATCCATGGGGTGATGAACACCGACAACATGACGATTTCGGGCGAGACGATCGATTTCGGGCCTTGCGCCTTCCTCGACGAATACGACCC
The DNA here is from genome assembly GCF_023006485.1 of Neorhizobium sp. BETTINA12A. Classification (NCBI taxonomy): domain Bacteria; kingdom Pseudomonadati; phylum Pseudomonadota; class Alphaproteobacteria; order Hyphomicrobiales; family Rhizobiaceae; genus Neorhizobium; species Neorhizobium sp. BETTINA12A. The sequence goes on along the minus strand of NZ_JALBGW010000247.1, from coordinate 3,676 downwards.
GATGAAGGTGTTCTCCTCGATCGACCAGGGCGGTCGTTATGCCTATCGCAACCAGCCGGGCATCGGCCAGTGGAACATCGCGCGGCTGGCGGAATGCCTTCTGCCGCTGCTGGACGAGGACGAGGAAAAGGCCGTGGACGCGGCGAACGCCGTGCTGAAGGCCTTTGGCGAGCGATTCCAGAAAGAGTGGATCGGCGTTTTCCGCGCGAAGATCGGCCTTGCGACCGAGGCGGATGGCGATGGCGACCTGATCCAGGCGCTGCTGGCAACCATGCACGAGGGGCAGGCGGATTTTACGCTGGCCTTCCGGCGGCTTGCCGATGCGGCGGAGGGCGGGCAAGAGGCGTTCCTCAGGTGTTTTGCCGATCCCGACAAGGCGCAGACCTGGCTCGCCGACTGGCGCGCGCGGTTGACCACTGAAGCACGGCCGGTCGGCGAACTGGCGGCAGGACTGCGCGCCGTCAACCCGGCGGTTATCCCCCGCAATCACAAGGTCCAGGAAGCCCTTTCGGCCGCCAATTACGGCGACTTCAGCTTCTTCGAACGGTTGCTGGAGGCCTTGGAAAAACCTTTCGAAGAGCGGCCGGAATTCGTGAGCTACATGCAGCCGCCGAAGCCTGAGGAGCGGGTGACGCAGACGTTCTGCGGGACGTGACACCTGTAAATTAATTTTTGCTAATTAGGAAAATAGTCCTTGACGGCGTGACGGTTGTTTGGTAGGTTCTAGGCACAGTCGAAGAATTGCGCCGGCAAGTGGCCTTCGGGCGGCCGGTGGCAAGACTTCCAGTCAAATTGGCCCGGTCCCAAAGCCGGGCCTTCTTTTTATCTCGACAATCGGCAGTGGGGACGCGCGGTGACCGGAAACGGGGGCGGCGGGATTTTCTGCGCCGAAATTTTGGCTCCTATTTCGGCCCCGGGGATATCCCAGATGGATGAATTCGAGACGTTCGATCCGGCGCTTTTCGGGCTCTGGACGGAGGCGCCCGTCTATGGCGACGCGGTCGTCATGGACGATTCCGTGCTTTCGGACGCCGTGCGCGGCGTGCTGCTGGAGATCAAGTCGGCCGAGGGCGCATTCTCTCCGGGCGAGGAGCTGCGGCGGCTGTTGAACGAGATGACCGTCGAAATGCGCGACCAGTTTTCGACCTTCCGGCGGATGCGGACCGCGGCGGAGGCGGCGCTCACAGATGGCGACGACGCCGCCCAGAAACTGGCGCGTGCCGACGTGAAGGCCGCGACCGACGCCATGTCTCTGATCGTCCGCACGCTCGAAAAGGTCGACAGCCTGCAACGCCAGCTCGCCCGCGACCGCGACGAGGCCGCCGAGCGCGATGCGGACGAGGGTGGGTATGAGGAGGCCAAGGTCCGCTTCCTGAAAATGATCGAGGATCGCGCCAATGAAAACGCCTATCGGCTTTTCGAAGCATGGAAGCGGGATGGACCGCCGCCCCTCGTTTTGGAGAGGTTTGGACACGCGTCCTCCGAGCCAACGGACCTTGCTGCGAGCGCAGGAGAAGATCGCGGTCAAAGCCTCAAAGGGGGCGTCGGGGTTGAACCGGGGTCTGCGGACGATCACGGCTGCGCGGGAGGAATATTGCGAAGCCGTTGTGAAAAGCACGGCCTTGAGAAGCGTGATTGAGCAAGGAAACGCCGGGCGCGGCAAACGCCCTCTGATCTCCCCCCTTGAGGGGGAGATGTCACCGAAGGTGACAGAGGGGGGTGGCGCCGCGAACTCAACTGTCGAAGAATGTGCCGCAGCACCCCCCTCTGCCCTGCCGGGCATCTCCCCCTCAAGGGGGGAGATCGGTCTGCCGCACGGGTCTGCTCCTGGAAGCGAGCACGCTCTGGAGCGGAATGACGAGCCCGACACGTCTCTATCTGGCTTCACGCTCGATCATGAACGCGACTGGGATATAAAGGGCCGTCCCGACCAAAAGCCGCCGGCCGGCGATTGGCACACCTGGTTGATCATGGGTGGGCGCGGCTCGGGCAAGACGCGGGCAGGCGCGGAATGGATCCATGGGCTCGCCTCGGCCGGCAGCAGGTCGGATCTCAGGATAGCGCTGGTGGCGGAAACGCTGGGCGATGCCCGCGAGGTGATGATCGACGGGGTTTCCGGCATCTGCCGGATCGCGCGGAAGAACCGGCCGGGTTTCGAGATTTCGCGCCGGAGGCTGGTCTGGCCGAACGGGGCGATCGCGCAGATCTTTTCCTCGGAAGACCCGGAGAGCCTGCGCGGCCCACAGTTTCATTTCGCCTGGTGCGACGAGCTCGCCAAGTGGCGGCATGCGGAGGAAACCTTCGACATGCTGCAGTTCGGGCTGCGGCTCGGGGCCGATCCGCGCCAGCTGGTGACGACCACGCCGCGGCCGGTGCCGATCCTGAAACGGCTGATCGCCGATCCCGGCACGCAACTTGTGCGGATCTCGACCCAGGCCAATGCCGGCAACCTTTCACCCGGCTTCATTTCGGCGCTGGAGGCGCGGTATGGAGGAACGAGGCTCGGACGGCAGGAACTGGCCGGCGAGCTGATCGAGGACCGCGAGGACGCGCTGTGGAAACGCGCCGACCTCGAGGCCTTCACGATCCGCTTTACCGGTGCGCTCAGGCGCATCGTGGTCGCGGTCGACCCGCCTTCGGGTTCGGGCGATCATTCCTGCTGCGGCATCGTCGTCGCCGGCTTGGAAGCGAGCGGCCGGGCAGTGGTGCTGGCCGATTGTTCGGTCGAAGGCAAAACCCCGGCGGGCTGGGCGAACGCGGTGGCGCGCGCTTATGCGCGCTTCCAGGCGGACCGGGTGGTGGCCGAGGTGAACCAGGGCGGCGAGATGGTGACGGCGATGCTGAAAAGCGTCGATGCGGCGCTGCCGGTGACTATGGTCAGGGCGACGCGCGGAAAATTCCTGCGCGCCGAACCTGTTGCTGCCCTCTACGAACAGGGGCGGGTGGCGCATGCCGGGCGGTTTGCCGAGCTTGAAGATCAGATGTGTGACTTCGGCCCGGACGGTCTGTCTTCAGGCCGTTCGCCCGACCGGCTCGATGCGCTGGTCTGGGCGCTGACGGCGCTGATGCTGGAAGGTCATGGGGAGCCGCGCGTGCGCGGTGTTTGAGCGCGGCTCGCCGCTCAGGTGATGATGATCAGCGCGGGGTGACCGGCTTTGGCTGGGCGCTTTCGCGCATCTGCTTCCACTCGGATTCGATCCGCTCGACGACATGCTGCGGGATCGGCTTGGAAGGGGCGGCCGGTGCGGGCTGCTGCATCATCATGATCTCCTGTTGTTTAGAAAGCCGACAAGAACGTCGTGTGACGCCGTTGGTTCCATACCGTTAGAAAAAAGTAAACTGCCGCCTAAAGGCTTAAAACGATTTAGTTTTTCTAAACCGATTGAAACCCTGCGACGCGGTATGGGAGTAGGCACCAGATGGCTCACAACCGGTATGCCTTCTTTGATTTCGTGCGGACAAAGCTCTTCAAAGGCCGGCTCGCTGCCGGTCAGGTGGAGGGGCTGACGGCGATTCTCGATGGCTGGCAGGCAAGGGTCGGCCAGGATGAGGCGCAGCCGCTCGCCTATGTGCTGGCCACCGCCTTTCACGAGACGGTTGCCACGATGCAGCCCGTCCGCGAGACCCTGGCGGCCAGCGACAGGTCGGCGATCGCGCGGCTGGACGAGGCTTTTGC
>NZ_JALBGW010000246.1:0-4850 GCF_023006485.1 Neorhizobium sp. BETTINA12A | reverse complement strand
GCCGCCACCTCCCAGGCAACCGTCGCGCCACCCTGACCGTCCGGCACCGCCTGCGGCGCCTCGAGGTCGAGCCTAGCGGTCATCGTTCCCGGATCGAAGAACACCACCATCAGAGCCTCCGCATCCGGAAGGGCGCGATCAGCCGCTCGTAGCCCTCGGGAATGCCGGCCGGCTGGTTCTCCGGCGAGACGACGCCGCGGAACGCGAACATGTGGCCGATATGGATCGACATCGCCCGTTTCAGCGTATCCGGCACATCGGTGCCCGCCTCGCCGAAACCGGCCGAAAAATCGATCTCGATGCCGTTGACGGACCTTCCCGGCTCCGGCGGATTTCTCAGCCACAGCCGCGCCGGCCGGCCCCCGCCATCGAGCAGATGATCTTCCAGTGGAACTTCAAGCGCCGTCCCGTCAGTATCGTAAACCGTAACGTTCTGAATCTCTTGCACCGGCGATCTCGAAATCCGGATCACCCCGTCCGCCGGCCAGCGGTCAAGATAGAACCGCCAGGCTTGAGAGATCAGGCAAAGCCCCGTCTCCCGCTCAAGGTGCTCGCGGGCGGTGCTGATCAGCGAGGCCAGCAGCTCATCCTCGTCGCTTCCGTCGAGACGCAGATGCGCCTTCACCTCGGCAAGCGTCAGCGGCTCCGCGGAAGGCGGAGTGGTTTGGGCGTAGGTCATGGGGATCCCGGGGGTGAGTAGTGGTTGGTCGGTAGTGAGTAGTAAGACGCAAGCAGAGGCCGTGACGTGGAAAAGGCGGCCAACTGATTGGCCGCCCCTGCTCACTAATCACCACCCACTACTCACTTTGCGGCGGCTCATGCCGCCGCAAACTTCACCACCTTGATCGCCTCGAAATTCTGCACGCCACCACCGACGCGCTTGGTGGTGTAGAAGAGCACATAGGGTTTTGCCGAATAGGGATCGCGCAGGATGCGCACGCCCGCCCGGTCGACGACGAGATAACCGGAGCGGAAATCGCCGAACGCGATCGACAGCGAGTTCTCCGCCACGTCGGGCATCTCCTCGGCTTCGGCGATCGGAAAGCCCATCAGCGAGGCCGGCTGGCCTGCCGATACCGGCGGGTGCCAGAGATAGTTGCCGTCGCCGTCCTTGAACTTGCGGATGTCGCCCTGCGCCTTGCGGTTCATCATGAACGTGCCGTTCTGGCGATGGCCGGCCTTGAGCGCATAAATGACCTCGATCAGCGTGTCCGACGGACCCGTGGATTTCCAGCCGCCCGCCACGCCGGTGGCGATATGGCCGATATTGCCCCAGCTCCAGGCGCCTTCCGCCACCGTCGGATAGGACAGAAATCCTTTCGGCTTGTTGGTGCCGTCGCCGCGGATGAAGGCGTCGCCCTCCTGCTCGGCAAATACGATGTCCACCTCGCCGGCGATCCAGGCCTCGATATCGACCGCCGAGTCGTCCAGCAGCGACTGCGTCGCCGCCGGCATGGCGTAGAGCTCCATGGTCGGGAAGGAGAGTTCGGTGAGCTGCGGCGTATTGGTCTGCGGCCGCGCCGTGGTCTCCGCCACCCAGCCGGTGGAAAGGCCGGCCGCTGCGAACGGCTTCTTCAGCACGGCGGAGGATACGGTACGCACGGTCGAGAGCGCCCGCATCGGCGAGACCGCCGAAATCCGCCGGCCGATTTCCGTATCGGTTTCCGGCGGCACGAGATAACCGCCATCGGCACCGGTCCCGGAAGAAAACGCCTTGGCCTCCAGTTCGCGCAGACCGTTCTCCTCGCCGCGGCGGACATAGGCGTCGAAGGCCGCCTTATGCTCCACGGCCTCGGCCGAAAGCTCCGAACCGCCGCGGCCGAGCTGCGGCCTGGCCTTCTTCAGCACCAGTTGGTCGAGCACCTTCTTCTGGTCGTCGACGGCGCGGTTGATGCGGTCCATCTTGTCGCGGGTCACGACGTCGGCGGTCAGCTTCTGCTCGATCTCGCCGAGGCGCCGGTCGTTGACCTCCTTGAAGGCCTCGAACGCCTCCATGAATTCGTCGAAGGCCGCCGTCACCGTTTCCGGCATTCCCTTGACTTCGGGGGCTTTCACCTCGGGCGCCACGCTTGCCATCGTTCTCGCCTGCTCGGTCATATCGCTTTTCCTTTGAAGGTTGATTTCATCATCATCTTCGCCGCCCGCCGCATCTGGCGGACGAGTTCGGTTTCCCTGTCGCGGAAGAACCGCGCATGCTTGACGTTGGAGACCCGCGCCGATGGCAGCATCGGAAAGGTCACCACCGAGATTTCCCAAAGATCGGCCTCGAGAATTTTGCGCACGCCCGTCTTGGCGTCGGTGCGGGCCTTGACCGTGCGAAACCCGATCGACAGCCCGTCGAGCGCGCCGGATTTCATCAGCGCCAGCACCTCGCGGGAGCGGGCGACGCCCGGCGACAGCATGCCCTCGACGTAAAGCCCGCGGGCATCCTCGCGGATCGTCCGCCAGGCGCCGATCGGCTCGGAAGGATCGTGCTGGTAGAGCATCCGCACCCCCATCGCCCCGCGCTCGACGAGGCAATTGCGAAAGGCGCCGCGCTCGATCGTATCCTTGCCGAGATCGACCTCGCCGAAGACGCTGGCATAGCCGGAGAAAACCCCGTCGCCGGTAAGCCCTGCGAGTTCCAGATTGGCGAATTTGCGCGCGTTCGGGCGCGGCCCGCGATAAGCGTGCATCGGTATTCTCCTAGCGATTGAATTGGAGCCGGCCCCTCATCCGCCTGCCGGCACCTTCTCCCCGTTGTCACGGGGAGAAGAAACACGCGGCAACGCCTTGGCGTACCAACGGCGTCAGAGATGAGGGAAACCGGCGCGTCATACTTCCTTCTCCCCGCATGCGGGGAGAAGGTGCCGGCAGGCGGATGAGGGGCTCCGGGCGAAGACCGAAGTTAAGCCCCGCCGCCCCGTCCCCCATATCGCACGGCGATCCTCGCCAGCGCGCCCAGCACCCACCAGGCACAAAGACTGGCCGCCGCCGACCCCGTCAGCATCACTTCCGCCCCGGAAAGCTCAGGCCCGATCCCCAGCCGCTCCACCAGCCAAAGCCCGGTTGGGCCGCCGAAGATCATCCCGCAGCTCAAGCCCGTCAGAAACCGGCTCGCCGCCTCGCGACGGCTCTTCGGCAGCAGATAGATCAGCGACACACCGGCTCCCGCCGTGGCGCCCACCGCCTTGGCGGCCCAGATGCCGGCCAGGGCGCCCGGATCATTTCCGAGATCAGCCATTTTTAATCTCTCTTGTTTATGATGCACGCATACGGACCGAACGGCGCTGCTGCCATGCAACCAGCCGTCCCGCGCTCGACCCAGGGTCGGCGGATCCGGTTTCCATGAATGTTCAGAATCGCTTGGGGCTACCTGGTGGGAAGTTGAGTCCGGCACTTCGCAAGTTGAGTGAGTTCGGAGACCTATTCAGCAGACCTGCAGAAAGTGTGCCTCCTCGACGATTTCATTCGAAGTCGTCGTCTTCGTCCTTTTCGAGATCCGCTGGCCCCTGCCGCGCATGCATGATGGAGACAATCAGTATCCGATCCGCCTCGATGACATAGTCCAGATGATAGGGCGCCGATACGAAACGGCGAATTCCTTCGACCGGCGCCACAGCGGTCCCGACACGAGGATGATCCGCAATCAACCGTGCCGCCCTCTTGACCTGTTCCGAAAAGGCAATGGATGCCCGTCGGCTGAATTGGGCAAGATACGCCCTTTCCCGTTGGACGTAGCGTATCGCTTCTTCCGACAGGAACACCTTCATCAGGCGGCGTCCTCGCGGTTGAGACGGTCAAGCTCAGTGAAAAACTCCTCCGCCTCCACGAAGCGCCCGGCCTCGATATCCTCCCTGCCACGCTGGATGCTCAGGATTTCGCTTCCCTCCGCCATCAGGTAATATTTCAGCGCCCGGACGATCACCCAGGATCGGCTTCTGTCCGCTGTCTCAGCGATCTTCTCGATGTCCTCAAGAATGTCGAGCGGCAGGCGCAGCGTGATCGGGTCTGAAAGAACAGGCTTGGCCATCAGAGCCTCCATTTGTAATACGATGTATTACAATCTACACCCCTTCCTTACGGATTAATACCCCACCGCCTCGCGCTTCTCCTCGTCGCTCAGGAACGCCGCCGCCCCGACCCTCGCCCACAACGCCTCGCGCTCGGCGGAAAGGCCGGCGATCCGGTCGAGGTCCGGTTCAAGCCGCAGCCGCTCGCCATAGGCTTCCGACAGCCAGGCGGAAAAGCTCGCCGCGGTGCGGGAGATCAGCGGCAGCACGGTGAGGCGGTAGAAGGCGCGGTTGGCCTCCTGGTAGTTGGCATAGGTGTTGTCGCCCGGAATGCCGATCAGCATCGGCGGCACACCGAAGGCGAGCGCGATGTCGCGGGCGGCGCCGTTCTTGGCCTCGATGAAATCCATGTCCTTCGGCGATAGGCCCATCGCTTTCCAATCGAGCCCACCTTCGAGCAGCAGCGGCCGGCCGGCATTGACGGCGCCGGAATAACCCGCCTCCAACTCGTCCTTCAGCCGCTCGTACTGGTCGGCGGACAAGTTGCCGCCATCCTTCGGTTGATAGACCAGCGCGCCGGAAGGCCGTGCGGAATTGTCGAGCAGCGCCTTGTTCCAGCTTGCGGCCGCATTATGCAGGTCGAGTGCCGCACCCGCCGCCCCGAGCGGCGGAAAACCGCAATGGTCGTCGAGCGGATGAAACAGTTTCAGATGCAGCAGTGAGATGCCATCGCTCTCGGCCGGCAGCCGGCGCGTGGAGCCGCCGGCGCGGTAATCGTAACCGGCCACCCAGCCGTCGCGGCCCTCGACCACGCTCACCCGGTCGGGCCGGAGCAGATGCAGTTCGCGTAGGCTCCCG
>NZ_JALBGW010000245.1:0-4894 GCF_023006485.1 Neorhizobium sp. BETTINA12A | reverse complement strand
GGATCGTCGAGGGCAAGCCGCCGCAGCTTGCCGCGCTTGATGCGAAAGAAGCGGGCCTGCCCGATCTCGGCGCGATCGAGCTTGCGCTGCACGTCGCCGAAACCCGCCTCGCACCGCCTGCCGAAGAGCTGAAACGGCTGGTGCTGGAAGCGGTGGCGATGCGTTGAGCGGCGAGTTCTCGTCGCTGATCACCTCCCTGTCCGATGGACAGTCGATGACTACCCTAAGTGACAGGCTAACGGCTATCGTTGAAAGGTAAGGTGGATGGTGCCGCTCTCGGCAGTTTCCGCCTTGACCGTATAGCCCGTTTCGAAGCCGCGCAGATCGTCCCACAGGCGGATGCCGCGCCCGAGCAAAATCGGCGCGATAGCAACGTGAAGGCGGTCGACAAGACCAGCCTTGAGGTAGTCGCGAACGACGGTAGGGCCACCGCCTATTCTCACGTCCTTGCCGTTTGCGGCGCTCACGGCCTGCTGAAGCGCATCAACCGGAGTGGTACTAAGGAAGTGGAAGGTGGTGCCGCCGGCCATCTCCAGGGAGGGCCGCGGCTTGTGTGTCAAGACGAAGACCGGGCAGCGGAACGGTGGCTCGTCGCCCCACCAGCCACGCCAGTTCGGATCGTCGGGAAAGTTGTGCAACCCGAACATGCCGGCGCCCATAATCTCGGCGCCCACATCGGCGAAGTACGCCTTCGCGTATTCATCATCGACACCTGTGGTTCCCGCTCCCGAGGTATCCTTCAACACGCGCTCCCGGAATGTTCGCGTTGCAGCATATGCGCCGACGAGACGCGACCAGTCCTCGCCGAACGGGGTTTCGGGCGTCTGGTCCGTCGTTGTCGCGAAACCATCGAGCGAGATCATGAGATCGACACGAACTACCACCGGGGATCCTCCTTGCGTGTGGTTGCACCTTGACCGCCTCATATTCGGAACCGGATACTAAGGTATTTGCCTTTGTATCCAAAGCCTGATACTAAGGCAAGTACCTTTTTATCCTTCGCCGGCGCACCCGCCGATTTGACCGACGCACATGCCTTATCATTCGACTCCGCTCGACCTCGCCTTTCATGCTCTCAGCGACCCGACCCGCCGCGCCGTGGTGTCGCGGCTGGTCGAGGGCGAGTTACCGGTCAGTGCTTTGGCCGAGCCTTTCAACATGGCGCTGCCCTCTTTCGCCCAGCATCTCAAGGTGCTGGAAGATTGCGGGCTGATCGTCAGCCAGAAGCGTGGGCGCAGCCGCTGGTGCCGTCTGGTGCACGCCCGCTTCGACGAGGCGGCGGACTGGATGGTATCGGAGCGCCGGCGCTGGACCGAGCGGTTGGATCGGCTCGAAGTCTACCTGGATAAAACCGAAGAGGACGATGAAGGACATGGCAAAGCTGTTTGAGACATGGTCGCTCGACCGCGAAATCGTGCTGGTGAAGCTGCTGAACCACCGCCGCGAGAAGGTCTTTGCCGCCTGGATGGACCCCAAGGCATTGGCCGAATGGTACGGCCCGGCCGGTCTTAGCATCGAGACCCACGAAGCCGATATCCGCGAGGGCGGGGTCTGGCGGTTCGACATGGTGGGCGTCTTCGAGGGTAAGGAACAGCGCTTCCCAAACCTGATGCGCTTTATAGAGATCGTGCCGAACGAGCGGATCGTGATGGACTACGGCACGCCCGACCCGGCCGACCCCGACCGTTTCCGCGCCACGGTGACCTTCGACGAGCAAACGGATGGCAAGACGGTGCTGACCATGCGCCAGCTTCACCCCAGCGCCAAACGGCGTCAGGTGGTCATCGGCTTCGGCGCGGTCGAATACGGGCTGCAGACGCTGGAAGGCCTCGCGGCCTGGCTTGACCGCTGAGCGGTCGGCCAAGGTGCCGCGTGCGCCAGCCCTCGCCGCTGGAAACATCGAACATTCTGGAGATTGAGAGCGGCCGCCCCTACAGCGCGCCGATCGACTTCAGCTTCTTCAGCACCAGTTCATCGGGTTCGCCGGTCTCGGGCAGGCGGTAGTGGCGCTGGAACCGGCGTCATTAAAAGGAGTTTGGGGCTTCGCTCCTTCCGCATTGATCAGCATTCTGATCATCGTCCTGGTGATCGTCCTGGTTCTCTATCTCGTTGCGCGCCTGCCGATCGATAGCCGCGCGAAACAGATCGCGCAGATTATCATCATCGGCATCATTTCGCTCTGAAATATCTCGCCGTTTTCTAAGGGTGGTTCCTGCATATCGAGACATTGCCTTTCATCCTCTCTCCGTTCCGGCAGGGAGAGGCACTCCCTTGAGAGGGCGGCAAATGCCGGTCGGTTATGGGGTGACCACGGCGACCTTACGCAAATTGCGGACACTCGAAGCGTTCTTGAAGGTCCGCTCCCGACCCTATTTCGGTCGGTAGAGGTAGCCCCGACCAACGCCGAAGCTGCCATGTGACAGAGGGTCAAATTCCTACCGCGAATTCAATTGCCTCAACAGTTCCTTGGCGGTGGCGATCGCCTTGATAGTCGAATCTGGTTCGACTTTGGACGGTGAGTGAACCACTGTGTTTCTATATTGCCTGAGTGTTTGTAGTTCTTGTGCGACACTCCTGCTGATGGTGCCTTCGCCTTCCAAAAGATCTATTGAATCTCGTAAGGAGAGATTACGTTGGGCAATGCTGCGAGATGATATCTGCCTAGCTTGCGCAAAAATGTAGGACTCCAGGTTGGTCCAAGCCTTCATGAACTCCCCGAGATCGCCGGACTGAAGTTCGGCCTTAAGGCTTTCGCGAAGTCCCTCGCATAGTCGTTGAACCTTATCATTTGCCGGGTAAAGTGACTGCTTTGGGATGCTGTTGAACCCTTTACCCCAGAACGTCGCGCCGGTGGGGATTGAGAACTTGGCGATCAACCGGTTTCGGAAGTCCAAGTCAGTTTTGTCCTCGAACTCCCAGGACACATCTGTCGTGCCAGCCAAAAACCCCTCTTGGAAATGAGGGCGAAGTGCTGAGGGTGGACAAATACTCAGCAGTCTTACGTTCACCAAATCGTCTTCCGAATTGATAGATATCCGGTTGGTAACTTGGGGTAGCCCTAGTACATAAACAATAGACTGATCAGAACTGCAATCGTGCTGGGCAAAAGAGCACGCGACACGGAGAGAGTGGGTGACATCAAGTAACGGCGTCTCGAGAACACCGTAATGTTGGAGTATGCTCCATTGAACGTAGGTCTTTTGCCGAATGTCACGAAGGCCCTCCAGCTTGCTCTCTGTCCAGCGCCTGACCAATTCCTTGCAAGCTTGCTCTAGCAAGGCGAAGCGATGGCGCAACTCCTCCTTGGAACTGTTTTCGCTACGGTAGACGCCGGGATAGATCGTTGTTGACCCGGCCTTGTTCAGGAAGTCAGTGTTCTGGCCACGATAGAAGAGTAGATGGTCCGGATTGAGGTACGACAAGTGGGCAATGTGCTCCACCAAATTGCGAAAAGTGGCGATTTGAAAAGGCGGCGCCTTAGCTACGTTTTCCGATCCGACATGTGCCCTCATTTCCGCTGTCAATTGCGGCGTAATTGATCTCATCGTTGCCCCCAGATCAGTCGATCAGAAACAGTCTCAGGTTCTGAAGCGGCCAACAATGGACAACGTAATTGTTCCACCAAAAACGGGGGTGCTGCCAGAGGTCTGCATAATATTCAACCTAGCCCGCCAACGCGTTGCTTGAAAACGACAATATGTTCATATCATCACCGACAGGTTTATGCTCGCTGCAACCGGAATGAACGCGAGGGCCCGATGGCGGAGAACTGGATTCGAACGGATGAGGCCGAGGATGTGGCAGGGTCTATCCGCCACGTTATACGTGCTGCTCAGTTTGTCAGGGAGGATTCCCTAGCCTGGAAGTGGGTGGTGATGGCGTTGCATTCGGCGCTGCAGGGGGCGTGCGTATGCCATCTCACTACGACTGCGGCACCGGTGGGTGCTGTCACCGAGCGCAACGCCGGCGAATGGTTGACCTATTTTGAGGACTCGCGCACCAATCCCAATGCAGAACCGCCTAAGACCCATCTGATGGGGCTTCCGGACCTACTTAAAGCAGTGCGCAAGCCTAGTTCGGCAGGGGATGGCAGTAACGTTGCCGGTATCGCAATCAGCGAATCTGAGCTAAGTTGGTTGCACCGTTTTCACAGGGAAATTCGGAATCAATTTACACATTTCGAGCCGATGGGCTGGTCAATCGAGGTGTCGGGAATTCCAGAGATTGCAAAGCTGGTCGCGCGTATCATCGGGGATATTCTCAGAACGGGTTGGGCATTCCGCCATCAGGATCGTGCGCAGCGTGAAGAAATGCAGCGAAGTCTCCATACCTTAAAAACGATTGAATGGCCTAGCTAACTGACGATCAACGCGCGTTCAGCGATGGCCTCTTCATCGGGAGCGCCTCTTGAAAGGGGACTGTCCCCTTTCCACCCCATCTCAGACGAACCCAACTCAATCCTGCAATGACCGCTTCGGCCCGAAGCGTTCGTTGTTGCACTTGCCGTGCCAGCAGAAGAATATTCGGGACAGTGCGCCCCTACAGCGCGCCGATCGACTTCAGCTTCTTCAGCACCAGCTCGTCGGGCTCGCCGGTCTCGGGCAGGCGGTAGTGGCGCTGGAACCGGCGGATGGCGGCCTTGGTCTGGGCGCCGGCAACGCCGTCGACTCCGACATCCGCATAAGCGATGTTCGACAGGCCGCGCTGGATCTGCAGCACCAGGTCCGTGGGCTGAACGGGGGCGTTCGGCTTCTGGGAGACCGGGGTGGCCGCGGGCCTGCCGGAATTCGACGCTGCGTTCGGGATATTGGCGGGCGGCGTCATCGTCGGCTTGCGCTCGGAGGCTCGGATTGCCGCGGCAACCGGGTCTTCGCTGTGCGCATTGGCGCTCTCG
>NZ_JALBGW010000244.1:0-5009 GCF_023006485.1 Neorhizobium sp. BETTINA12A | reverse complement strand
CGCACCGGCCCGTGCATGGCGCCGGAATCGAGCCCGAGGCGGGTCGAGATGTCGGGCGTGGTGATGACGCGGTCGCGGGCCACGTCCCAGTCCCAGACGGTGTCGCCGCTGCCGGTCAGCGCCAGCGATTGCCGCTCGAGGTCGGAGAACAGGCCCTGCTGATAGGCACCGCCGGCAAAGGCATGCTGCATGACGGTGAAGCCGATCAGGAGAACGATGAGGACCAGGCCGCCGCCGAGCGCCGGCTGGATGATGTCGTTGTCGAGCCTGCCGGTCACCGTCAGCCAGCCGCCGAACAGCCAGACGAGGATCAGCGCCCAGGTCGGCACCAGCAGGATCGCCCGGTCGTAGCGGCTGAAGCCGAGATAGATGATCAAAAGGATGCCGACCGTGCCGGTTAGCGCGAACGAAAGCCGGGCGATGCCCGACGCGACCGACGGATCGTAGATCGCCACGCCACCGAGCAGCACCAGGCCGACCACCCAGGCAAGCGTCGCGTAGCCGAGATGCACATGCCAGCGGTTGAGGTTGAGATAGGTGAACAGGAAGATCACGAGCGAGGAGGCGAGCGCCACTTCCGCCGCCGCGCGCCAGATGCGCTGGTCGCCCGACGTGACGGTGATCAGCTTGTCGAGAAAACCGAAGTCGACGCAGATATAGGCAAGCACCGCCCAGGCAAGTGCCGCCGCCGCCGGCAGCATCGAGGTGCCCTTGACGACGAAAAGAATGGTCAGGAACACCGCCAGAAGGCCGGCAATGCCGAGCACGATGCCGCGATAGAGGGTGAACGAGTTGACCGTGTCCTTGTAGGCATCCGGCTGCCAGAGATAGATCTGCGGCAGCGAGGGGGTCGCGAGTTCCGCGACGAAGGTGATGGTCGAACCGGGATTCAGCGTGATCCGGAAGACGTCGGCGTCCGGGCTCGGTATCCGGTCGAGCGCAAAACCTTCCGAAGGCGTGATCGAGATGATGCGCTGCGAGCCGAGATCCGGCCAGAACATTTTCGAATTGGCGAGCCGGAAATGCGGCGCGACGATCACCCGTTCGAGCTGTTCTTCGGAGACGTTGGAAAGTGCGAAAACAGCCCAGTCGCCCTGGTGGCCGGGGGAGCTTGCGCGCACCTCGATGCGGCGGCGGATGCCGTCCGAGCCGGCGGCCGTCGACACCTGGAAGGCCTCGCCCTGGTTGACGTAGATATCCGTGGTTCTCGTGAGGTCGAGCGCCGTGTCGTCTCGCGAAATCTTGACCGGCTCCGCGGCGCGCGCAGCCGGCACCGCCGTCAAAAACATGGCGACAGCAAGGAGGGCGACGATCGCCGGCATAAATCGGGTCAACGGCGCAAGACGCAAGAACGAGGCGCTCATGGCTTCAGCATCTTCCCGAACTCACCGTCTTCCGGCAGCCGGGAAAACATCAGGTGGTCGCGCCATTCGCCATTGATTTTGAGATACTTGCGCAAAAGACCTTCCTGCTCGAAACCGGCCTTTTCGAGAAGCCGTACACTCTTCCAGTTCTCCGGAATACAGGCTGCCTCGATCCGGTGCAACTGAAGTCCGCCGTAGATATACGGGATAGCCACCTTCAATGCGGCCAACATATGGCCTTGGCCGGAATGTTTCTCGCCCATCCAGTAACCGATCATGCAGCTCTGCGCCGCACCGCGGCGGATATAGCCGATGGTCAGGCCGCCGAGCAGCACCTGGTCGTCGCGGCGGAAGAGGAGTAGCGGCACGGCAAGGCCAGAGGCATATTCCTGGCCGCTTCTGACGACCCGCAGGCGAAACGATCCTTCGGTCAGCTCGTCCGGCCGCCAGACCGGCTCCCAGGGCTGTAAAAAGGGACGGCTTTCCGAGCGCAGCCGCTGCCACTGCTTGTAGTCGGAATAACGGGGGAGCCGGAGCAGGTGGTTTTCGCCATAAAGCTCTGGTGTGTCCGGCTGTCGCGACAGGAACCGAAACACCGACTTGGTCATGCTAGTGCTGCTCCGGGCAGGGCGGCCGGTTTAACCGGCAGCCTTCTTGGTCTGGATCCCCGGCGTGGCAAGTGCCGTGGTGATGTCGCTCAACGGTGCAAGCTGTTCGATCGGGCCGACCGCCGACAATGTCGGAACTGTATCGAAAAACAGCCGCCCGGCAAGATCGGTGAGTCGCTCGGTGGTGATCCCTTCCAGCCGTTCCATCATTTCCGGGTTCGGGATCGGGCGTCCGTAGAGCATCATCTGGCGCGCGATCTGGCCGGCGCGTGCCGCCGGGCTTTCCTGGCCCATCAGAAGCTGGGCGCGGATCTGGGCGCGGGCGCGGTCGATTTCTTGGCTGTGAATGGTTTCCGAAGACTTTCGCAGCTCGTCGATGATGACGGGCACCAGCGTCGGCAGCTCGTTGCCGCCGGTTGCCGCGTGGATGCCGAAGATGCCGGTATCGGAAAAACCCCAGTGGAAGGCATAGACCGAGTAGCAGAGGCCGCGGTGTTCGCGCACTTCCTGGAACAGGCGCGAGGACATGCCGCCGCCGAGGATGTTCGCCAGGATCTGCGAACAGTAGAAGTCACGCATGTGATAGGCCTTGCCCTCGAAACCGAGCAGAACCTGCGCGTCCATCAGGTCGCGTGTTTCGCGCACGTCGCCGCCGATATAGCGGGCGGTTTCGAGCACGGGCGGCGAACTCGGGGTCATCGGCAGGCTGGCGAAGCGCTCCTCCACCTGCTTGGTGAACGTCGCATGATCGACGGCGCCGGCGGCGACCACGAACATCCGGTCCGTCGTGTAGTTCCGCGAAAGATAGTTGCGGATCTGCCCCGGGGTGAACCCCTTGACCGTATCCGGCGTGCCGAGGATCGGCCGGCCGATCGTCTGGCCGCGATAGGCGACCTCGGAAAACTTGTCGAACACGACGTCGTCGGGCGTGTCGTTGGCAGCGCCGATCTCCTGCAGGATGACGTGCTTTTCGCGACGCAGTTCTTCCTCGTCGAAGGCTGATTCCGTCAGGATGTCGGCAAGGATATCGACCGCCAGCGGGACATGGTCCCTGAGCACGCGGGCGTAGTAGGAGGTGGTTTCGGTGGATGTCGCGGCATTGAGCTCGCCGCCGACATTCTCGATTTCCTCGGCGATGTCGCGGGCGCTGCGGCGGGCGGTGCCCTTGAAGGCCATGTGCTCGAGGAGATGGGCGATCCCGTGTTCGTCCTCGGTCTCGTTACGCGATCCGGACTTGATCCAGACACCCAGCGCGACGCTCTCCAGATGCGGCATGGTTTCGGTGACGACCGTCAACCCGGAGGCGAGCCGGGTGATTTCTACATTCATGTTTACGTCTTTCCGGCGCCGCCGATACCTTACTTACTTAGCGCGGGCATGCTCGCCGATGAAAGTTTCGACGGACTTAAGCTCAGGCTCCAAGATATCGAAGCGCTCCTCCCTTTGCATAAGATCAGCAAGCCATGATGGAAGCGCCGGATCAATTCCGCAAGCGGATTTTACCGAGGCCGGGAATTTGGCCGGGTGGGCGGTCGCAAGCGTCACCATCGGGCTCGCCGGCTTTGCGTTCTTTTTCGCGACGAAAACGCCGGTCGCCGTGTGCGGGTCAAGCAGATAACCGGTCGCGGCAAGCGTCTCGCGGATCGTCGCGGCAACCTGCCGCTCCGTCGCCCGCCCAGCGCGGAATTCGCGACGGATCGCCTTCAGCGCCTCCGGCTTGATCTCGAAGCTGCCGGATTGTTTGAGGCCAGCCATGGCGGCGCGCACCGAGGCGGCGTCGCGGCCATAGGCCTCGAACAGCAGCCGCTCGAAATTGGACGAGATCTGGATATCCATCGAAGGCGAGGTGGTCGCCTTGACGTCGCGCATCTCGTAGCGCCCAGTCTTCAGCGTCCGGGCAAGAATGTCGTTGTCATTGGTAGCGATCACCAGCCGGTCGATCGGCAGGCCCATCTTCTTGGCCACGTAACCGGCGAAGATATCGCCGAAATTGCCGGTCGGCACGGTGAAGGAGATTTTCCGGTCCGGCCCGCCGAGCGAAACGGCGGCGGTGAAATAATAGACCACCTGCGCCATGATCCGCGCCCAGTTGATCGAATTGACGCCCGAGAGCCTCACCCGGTCGCGGAAGGCGACGTCGTTGAACATCTCCTTGACGATGTTCTGGCAGTCGTCGAAATTGCCCTTCAGCGCCAGCGCATGCACATTGGCGGCTTTCGACGTGGTCATCTGTCGCTGCTGTACGGCAGAAACCTTGCCATGCGGGAAGAGGATGAAGATGTCGGTGCGCTCACGGCCGGCGAATGCGTCGATCGCTGCCCCGCCGGTATCGCCCGACGTCGCGCCGACGATCGTCGCCCGCTCGCCGCGCTCGGCGAGCACGTAATCCATCAGCCGGGCGAGCAGCTGCATCGCCACGTCCTTGAAGGCGAGCGTCGTGCCGTGAAAGAGTTCGAGCACGAAATCGTTCGGTCCCGTCTGCACCAGCGGCACGACGGCCGGATGCCGGAACGTGGCATAAGCCTCGTCGATCATGCCTTTCAGCTTTTCGGCGGGGATTTCGTCGCCGACGAAGTGCTTGAGGATCTCGAAGGCGACCTCCTGATAGGTCTTGCCGCGCAGGCCGCGGATCTCTTTTTTGGAGAGCGAAGGCCATTGGCGTGGCACGTAAAGGCCGCCGTCGCGGGCAAGTCCCGCCATCAGCGCATCGCGGAATCCGAGAGGGGCAGCTTCGCCCCGGGTAGAAATGTAGTCCACGACCATCAACCCCAATCGATTTTTATTCGCGCCGCTGATATAGACCAGGAAAATGGGCGGTGAAAGACCGGAAAGTGACGCTCCGGTTCGCCAGGTAAATGGCCCAGATATTGGGATGGAAGAGGGTTGAGTACGGTGTTTGCAAAGATTTCGCGTGGTCTTCTGACGGTATCGCTCGTGGCAGTTCTCGCAAGCTGCAATTCCTCGGCGCCGACCGAAGGGCTGGCCCCAACCGCTACCGCCGCCCCCGCGGGCCAGGCCGCGACCGCCGTCGTGCAGG
>NZ_JALBGW010000243.1:0-5024 GCF_023006485.1 Neorhizobium sp. BETTINA12A | reverse complement strand
AGCGCCACCGCCGGCGGCGGCAGCCGAGACATCCTCGCCATCGGCGGCGAGGATGGCGATCAGCGCGTTGACCTTGACGCCCTCGGTGCCGGCCGCGACGACGAGCTTGGCAACGGTGCCCTCATCGACGGATTCGACTTCCATGGTCGCCTTGTCGGTCTCGATCTCGGCGAGCACGTCGCCGGACTTGACCTTGTCGCCTTCCTTGACGAGCCACTTGGAAAGATTGCCCTCTTCCATGGTCGGAGACAGGGCAGGCATGGTGATGTTGATTGGCATCGAAACATCCTCCCCTTATTTGTAGCAGACGGTTTTCACCGCCTGGACGACTTCGCCGACATTCGGCAGCGCCAGCTTTTCGAGATTGGCCGCATAAGGCATCGGAACGTCCTTGCCGGCGATCGTCAGGATCGGCGCATCGAGATAATCGAAGGCCTGCTGCATGACGCGGGTGGCGATTTCGGTGCCGACCGACGACTGCGGATAGCCTTCCTCGACGGTGACCAGGCGGCCGGTCTTCTTGACCGATTCGATGACAGTCGGCAGATCCATCGGACGGATGGTGCGAAGGTCGATCAGTTCGACATCGATGCCTTCCTTTTCCAGCTCGGCGATTGCCTTGAGGGAATAGGTCATGCCGATGCCGAAGGACACGATGGTAACGTCCTTGCCCTTTTTGTGGATGCGGGCCTTGCCGATCGGCAGGACGAAATCGTCGAGCTTCGGCACCTCGAACTGGTGGCCGTAGAGGATTTCGTTTTCGAGGAAGATAACCGGGTTCGGATCGCGGATGGCCGCTTTCAGGAGACCCTTGGCGTCGGCTGCGGTATACGGCATGACGACCTTGAGGCCCGGAATCTGGCTATACCATGCGGCATAATCCTGGCTGTGCTGGGCGCCGACGCGGGCGGCGGCACCGTTCGGGCCGCGGAACACGATCGGCGCACCCATTTGGCCGCCGGACATGTAGAGCGTCTTGGCGGCCGAGTTGATGATCTGGTCGATCGCCTGCATGGCGAAGTTGAAGGTCATGAACTCGACGATCGGCTTCAGGCCCGCCATGGCGGCACCGACGCCGACGCCGGCAAAGCCGTGTTCGGTGATCGGGGTATCGACCACGCGGCGAGCCCCGAATTCCTGCAGCAGGCCCTGGGTGATCTTGTAGGCGCCCTGGTATTCGGCGACTTCCTCACCCATGACGAAGACGTTCTCGTCGCGGCGCATTTCTTCGGCCATTGCGTCGCGCAGTGCTTCGCGAACTGTGGTCATGACCATTTCGGTGCCGGCCGGAATATCCGGATCGGATGCGGCCTGGGCGATCGGCTGGGCCGGAACCGGTGCGGATGCCGAACCGGTCGCGGTCGGCTTTTCTTCCTGTTCGACCTGCGGAGCCGCCTTCGGCGCCTCCTTGGCAGGAGCCGCGGAGCCGATCGAATCAGCGCTCTCACCGTCCTGCAGGAGCACGGCAATCTTGGTGTTGACCTTGACGTTTTCGGTGCCGGCCTCAATCAGCAGCTTGCCGATCACGCCTTCATCAACGGCTTCCACTTCCATGGTCGCCTTGTCGGTCTCGATTTCGGCAATCACGTCGCCGGAGGTGACCTTGTCACCCTCTTTTTTCAGCCACTTGCTGAGCGTGCCTTCCTCCATGGTCGGAGAAAGCGCGGGCATCAGGATATCGATTGGCATTGGGTTCCCTCCCCGCGATCAGAGCAGAATGTCGGTGTAGAGCTCGGACGGATCCGGCTCCGGATCGGCCTGGGCGAAATCGGCGCTATCCGAAACGACGTCGCGGATATCCTTGTCGATCGCCTTCAGCTCGTCTTCGGTCGCCCAGCCCTTTTCGATGAGGCGCAGGCGCACCTGCTCGATCGGGTCGTGCTCCGAGCGCATCTTCTGCACTTCGTCCTTGGAGCGATATTTCGCAGGGTCGGACATGGAGTGGCCGCGATAACGGTAGGTGAGCATTTCGAGAATGATCGGGCCCTTGCCGGAGCGGCAGTGCTCGAGCGCCTCGTCACCGGCGGCCTTCACGGCACGAACGTCCATGCCGTCGACCTGGATGCCGGGGATGCCGAAGCCGGAACCACGCAGCGAGTAGTTCGACTGCGCCGTCGCACGGGCCGTCGAGGTGCCCATCGCATAACGGTTGTTCTCGACGATATAGACGATCGGCAGCTTCCAGAGGGCCGCCATGTTGAAGCTCTCGTAGACCTGGCCCTGGTTGGCCGCGCCATCGCCGAAATAGGCGACCGAGACGCTGTCGTTACCACGATACCTGTTGGCGAAGGCGAGACCGGTTCCGAGCGAAACCTGGGCGCCGACGATGCCGTGGCCGCCGTAGAAATGCTTTTCCTTGGAGAACATGTGCATCGAGCCGCCCTTCCCCCTGGAATAGCCGCCCTTGCGTCCGGTCAGCTCCGCCATGACGCCACGCGCGCTCATGCCGGTTGCCAGCATATGCCCATGGTCGCGATAGGCGGTGATAACCTGGTCACCCTCCTGCTGCGCCATCTGCATGCCGACGACGACAGCTTCCTGGCCGATATAGAGGTGACAGAAACCACCGATGAAGCCCATGCCGTAGAGCTGACCGGCCTTTTCCTCGAAACGGCGGATCATCAGCATCTCACGATAGGCGTGAAGATCCTGATCCTTGCCGAAATCCGGGGTGTTTTTGCCCGTAAACTCCTTGGCGGAGGATTTCGAGGCTGATTTGATTGCAGACTTTGCCGCTGGTTTGCGGCCGGATACAGACGCGGTTTTTGTCGGCGCCATTCATCCCTCCCTTTGAGTTCTGCGTTGAGAGCGAGATTACGCTCTGACGTATATCGCCAGATTCCCACTCTGGTTTCGGGGCGTACCATAGGCAAGAAAAGCTGCCCCAGCAATGCCATAAACGCATGGCTCACATTCCGTGCAACACTATGAAAAGGTTACAGAAATATGAAATTAACTAGATTTCGGTTAATTTAGAAGTAGTTGTTGAAGATGACGATTTCGTCGCCGCGCGAGACATTCAGCTGATAACGGGCGATCTCGTCCAGCATGTCCTTGTCAAGCGAACCATCGCTCATCAGTTGAACCTGCCGCTCCAGCGTCTCGCGCCGAGCGGTCAGCTTGGCGAGCTCGCCTGCACGCGCCTGCCGCTGACGTTCGAATTCCTCCGTGGCGATCAGGCCGAGATCGCCGTGGATGGAATGATAGCCGAAGTAGCAAAGAAACGCGACTGTGATGGCGGGAAGAACAAAACGGCCGAATTTTCTTTTCTTATGATGCTTTGTCCACATACCGCTCTAACGCCTTGCCACGCTTACGGGATCTCAAATCGATCCGAAACAGAGCTTCAAATTCGCAGAACTTGCTTAAGCAATCGTTGACCAGAATCGAGTCCGAAAAAAGCCCGCGTCTTTCGGCGCGGGCTTCCATGAAAATGTCGAACCTGGGAGGCTGTCAGGCCTTCAGGACGCTGCGGCCGGCATAAACGGCCTGCGGACCGAGCATTTCCTCGATGCGGATAAGCTGGTTGTACTTGGCAAGCCGGTCGGAGCGCGACAGCGAGCCGGTCTTGATCTGCCCGCAATTGGTGGCGACGGCGAGATCGGCGATCGTCGAGTCTTCGGTTTCACCCGAGCGGTGCGACATGACGGCGGTGTAGGCCGCCTTGTGGGCAGTCTCGACGGCATCGAGCGTTTCCGACAGCGAGCCGATCTGATTGACCTTGACCAGGATCGAATTGGCGACGCCCTGCCTGATGCCATCGCGCAGGCGCGACGAGTTGGTGACGAACAGATCGTCGCCGACGAGCTGGCACTTGGCGCCGATCTTGTCGGTCAGGTACTTCCAGCCGGCCCAATCGTCTTCGGCCATGCCGTCTTCGATCGAAATGATCGGGTACTTTGCTGCAAGCTCGGCGAGGTAATCGGCCATGGCTTCCGGCTCGAGCGTGCGGCCCTCGCCTTCCATCTCGTACTTGCCGTTCTTGAAGAATTCGGTCGAGGCGCAGTCGAGCGCCAGGCAGACGTCGTCGCCTGGGGTATAGCCGGCCTTCTCGACCGACTTCATGATGAAATCGAGGGCTTCCGGCGCGCTCTTCAGGCCCGGTGCGAAACCACCTTCGTCGCCGACATTGGTGTTGTGACCTTGGGCCGCCAGTTCCTTCCGCAGGACGTGGAAGATCTCCGAGCCCATGCGCACGGCGTCCTTCAGCGTGTCGGCGCCGACCGGCATGATCATGAATTCCTGGAAGTCGATCGGGTTGTCGGCATGAGCGCCGCCGTTGATGATGTTCATCATCGGAACCGGCAGGACATGCGCGTTCGGACCGCCGACATAACGGTAGAGCGGCAGGCCGGATGTTTCGGCGGCAGCTTTTGCAACGGCGAGCGAGACGCCGAGGATGGCGTTGGCGCCGAGGCGCGACTTGTTCGGCGTGCCGTCGAGCGCGATCATCGTCTTGTCGATATGGATCTGGCTTTCGGCATCGAAACCGCCGATCGCATCGAAGATCTCGGTGTTGACGGCTTCGACCGCCTTTTCGACGCCCTTGCCGTGGTAGCGCTTGCCGCCGTCGCGCAGTTCGACGGCTTCATGTGCGCCGGTGGAGGCGCCCGACGGAACGGCCGCACGGCCCATCGAACCGTCTTCCAGATAGACATCCACCTCAACGGTCGGATTGCCGCGGCTGTCGAGAATTTCGCGGGCGATGATATCGGTGATGGCGGTCAAGGGTCTCTCCCTGGGTTTGGACTTGACGTCACGAGGTCACTGAAAATGTCTCATAATCAATGACACGAAAATTACAATCGAAGCAGTTTGCGTGCTTTTTGTGGGCGCGCTCACGCCGCCTTGGCGACGGCGTCGAGGGCAAGCAGCTTTTCGAGCAGCCGCGGCATGTCCTTCAGATGCACCATGTTCGGGCCGTCCGAGGGAGCATTGTCGGGGTCCTGATGGGTTTCCACGAAGACGCCGGCGACACCGACAGCCACGGCTGCGCGCGCCAGCACCGGCACCATGGTGCGGTC
>NZ_JALBGW010000242.1:0-5051 GCF_023006485.1 Neorhizobium sp. BETTINA12A | reverse complement strand
CCGTCTGCTCTGGGGCACGGGTTGGTATGGCCGCCGCGTCCACTGCCTGCCGCAGATGGCCGTCTGCCTGCGCGACCACGGTCTCGAAATCCCCGCCGAGCTTGCCGCGATCGCCGATCACCGCGGCAGCCAGCACCAGGAATGGCGTTTCGCCCAGGGCGAAAACTCGTTTGCCGCGCTCTATCACTACAAGGGCGAGCATTTCGCGATGGGCTCGACGGTGCATTACCGCTGGGACGAATGGGGTTATCAGGAAACCATCCTGCACCTGCGTCTCGGCGACAAGCCGGAAGCTGCGATCTGGATCAACCATCCGGGCGAAACCATCCAGTTCGGCTACGGCCGCCCGTCCTATTGGGGCGGCTGCGGCACCATTCCGCGTGCCCAGCAGTATCGCGGCCTCGCCGTCCTCGAGTTCACCACCTACGAGGAACAGCCGGATTTCACCCATGCCTGGTTCCCGAAGGCCGAGTTCGACGAAACCCATGTTTCCGGTGGTGTGGCGCTTGCCCGCTCCGGCAAGGGTGCCGTCATGCTGCGCGCGCCCTCGAAGCTGGAGGCCGTGACCGACGGTCCGTCGGCAGGGGCTGAACTGCGCCAGTACGGCCAGAAGACCCGCTGGATCGTCCGCGTCTGCGAGGCGGACAATCTGACGGCCGTCGAGTACCGCTTCAGCGGGCTCGCCCCGAGACAGGAATCCGACGGCACCATCGTTGTCGAGGACCCGGAATATGGTACCGTCCGCTTCAGGAAGGACGGCTCCGTGGAGGCCGAAGGCCGCGTGATCGCGCGGGCGGATTACACCGTAAAGGGCGAAGCGACGATGCTGCGCCCCGCATGATATAAAAAGGATTTTCAGGTTAAGGCGCACAGATGTGCGCCTTAAGGAAACCGGACGGGAGGAGGCCCCGTCCATTCAGAGGAGGAAATGAGCATGAAAACCAAATCGCTTCTGGCGGGCGCTGCGCTCGCCCTTCTCATGTCGACGGCAGCACATGCCGGCGACGTGCGGATCATGTGGTATTCGGACGGCGTCGAAGGCGATGTCATGAAGGACCTCGTTGGCCGTTTCATGAAGGAAAACCCAGGCATCAACGTCACGCTCGACAACGTTGCCTACAGCGTCATCAAGGACCAGCTG
This sequence comes from Neorhizobium sp. BETTINA12A, assembly GCF_023006485.1. Lineage (NCBI taxonomy): Bacteria > Pseudomonadati > Pseudomonadota > Alphaproteobacteria > Hyphomicrobiales > Rhizobiaceae > Neorhizobium > Neorhizobium sp. BETTINA12A. The sequence goes on along the minus strand of NZ_JALBGW010000242.1, from coordinate 3,910 downwards.
CCCGTGCAGCTCGAAGCCGGCAACGGCCCGGATATCGCCCGCGTCACGGCGATCAAGGACCTTTCCAGGCATTGGCTCGACCTGCGCCCGCTGGTCAAGGATGCCAAGTACTGGGACGATAATTTCGGCGCCCAGGCCGACTGGATGCGTCCGGACGGCTCCAAGCAGATCTCCGGCTTCATGACGCAGATCACCCTGACCGGTGGCTTTGCCAACAAGACCCTGTTCGATCAGGCCGGCGTTCCGATGCCAGGCCCGAAGGCCACCTGGGAAGAATGGGCCGCAGCTTCCAAGAAGGTCAAGGATAGCCAGAAGCTTCCGTTCGCCATGGCGATCGACCGCTCCGGCCACCGCCTCACCGCTCCGCTGCTGTCCTACGGCGCCAACTATGTCGGACCGGACGGCAAGCCGGCCCCGCTCGACAAGGGCGCCAAGGATTTCCTGACCAAGTTCGTCGGTTGGGTCGCCGAAGGTTCGTTTGCCAAGGACGTCTGGGTCTCCGCCGGCGGCTCGACCTACCGCGCCGCGGCCGAAGACTTCATCAACGGTCAGCTCGCCTTCTATTATTCCGGTTCCTGGCAGGTGGCCAACCTCGCCACCAAGATCGGCAACAGCTTCGACTGGGTCGCCACCGGCAGCCCCTGCGGCCCGGCCGCCTGCACCGGCATGCCCGGCGGCGCGGCGCTCGTCGCTGTGAAATATACGAAGAACCCGAAGGACGTCGCAGCCGTCATGGATTGGTTCGCCCAGGAGAAGATCGTCAAGGAATTCTCCGAGCGCACCCTGTTCCTGCCCGGCCACAAGGGCGTCGTCGACAAGGGCGGCCTTGACTTCAAGACCGACAACGCCTTCGCCAAGGCGGCCCTGACCAAATATGTCGAGGCATCCAAGACCACCTCCGACACCGCTCTGAAGCTGCCCGGCTGGCGCTGGTCCGACACGGTCTATGCCGCGATCGTCACCCGCGTCGGTCAGACCCTTGCCGGCGAACTGAAGCTCGACGACGCCTTTACGCGCATCGACGCCGATATCGCCCAGAAGGTCAAGGACAGCGGCCTTTGATGCCCAATTGGCGAAATTGCTCCGCCCGTCGGGCGGGACATTCTTCTCTCCCCGCACCGGGGAGAGAAATTCGGCATGAGGATACGAGGCGGCGCGGCAAGCTCCCTCTGATCTCCCCCCTTGAGGGGGAGATGTCACCGAAGGTGACAGAGGGGGGTGGCAGCGGTGCAGCGGGTGCGAGGATCTATGAGGTGCCTATGCGACACCCCCCTCTGCCCTGCCGGGCATCTCCCCCTCAAGGGGGGAGATCGGCCAGCCGCAACGCCTTTTTTCCATATGCATTGAATCGATACAGCCGAACGAACAGAACCAGGCCAAGGGGAGGAAGTCATTGAAATGAGCACGACGTCCCTTACAGACCGCCTCGGCAGCCTCCTCATGGCGCCCGTGCATCTCTTGATGCGCATCATCGACATACCGCTGCGCGCCGTCCAGAAAGCGACCGGCATCGGCGGCATGGCGACCGTTTTCCTCGCCCCGAACATGCTGATCTTCGGCATTTTCGTGCTCCTGCCCCTCGTCATCAACTTCGTCTACTCGATGACCGGCGGCACCGCCTTCTTCCTTTCCGAGCGCAATTTCGTCGGCGCCGAGCAGTATCAGCGCCTTTTCACCTGCACGAACTACCTCGATCCGATGTCCTGCCAGGAGGATGCCTTCTGGGCCGCCGTCGGCAACACGTTCTGGTTCGTCATCCTGCAGGTGGCGCTGATGATCTGCGTGTCGCTGATCACCGCACTGATCCTCAACCGTGATCTCGCCGCCCGCTCCTTCTGGCGCGCCGTATTCTTCTTCCCGGTCCTCCTGTCGCCGGTCGTCGTCGGCCTGATCTGGAAGTGGATCCTGCAACGCCAGGGCCTCTTGAATTTCGGTCTCTACCAGTTCGGCATCGAGCCGTATACCTGGCTCACCGACCGCAACTGGACCTTCATCGCCACGATCGGCGTATCGATCTGGGCGCATATGGGCCTCTACACGCTGATCCTGCTCGCCGGTCTGCAGGCGATCCCGAAGGATCTCTATGAAGCCGCCGAAATGGACGGCACCAAGCCGGCGCGCGTCTTCCGGCGCATCACGCTGCCGCTTCTCGCCCCGAACCTTCTGGTCGTCGTCGTCCTGGCGCTGATCAAGGCCGTGCAGATCTTCGACGAGGTCTATGTCCTGACCGGCGGCGGTCCCGGCACCAGCACACTCTATCTGACCCAGTATATCTACGAGACCGGCTTTGCCTCGGCGCTCCGCAATCCGGGCCTTGCCGCTGCCGCCTCTATCCTGATGGGCCTCGTGCTCGTCGTCCTGACACTGATCCAGCTCGGCATAGGCCAGCGTGGCGAAAAGAAGGGGAAACGCTGATGGGTGTAGCCTCTCGCTTCATTCTGCGCCGCCGCGGCGGCAAGAGCTGGCACTGGACGGACATCGTCACCTGGGTCTGGCTGATCGGCGGACTGATCATCATGTTCGGCCCGGCCGTCTGGCTCACCTTCTCATCGTTCAAGACGCCGGCGGCACTTGCCGAATTCCCGCCGTCGATCCTGCCCTATATCACCAGCCAGGCGACGGTGCAGGGCTACGACAAGCCGCTGCAGCTCTTCGACGCCAAGATGCCGGACGGTTCGACCAGGGTGCTGGCCGAAGTGCGCCGCATCGGTCTGGTCGCCCAGATGGTCGATCCGAAGGCGCCCGGAGAAATCGTCCGCGTCAACATCGGCGACCGGACGCCGGTCCGCTCGGTCTCGTTCGCTACGGAAAATTACACGACGCCCTTCACCCAGTTCGATTTCCTGCGCTACCTGTGGAACTCGGTCTTCGTCACGGTGACCGCGACGCTGATCACCCTGATCGTCAATTCCATGGCCGCCTTCGCGCTGTCGAAATACGAGTTCAAGGGCCGCAGCCTGGCGATGCTGATCATCCTCGCGACGCTGATGGTGCCGCTTTCGGTGATCATGGTGCCGCTCTACTCGATCATCTCGTCGCTCGGGCTGTTCAATAGTCTCTGGGGCGTCATCCTGCCGACGGTCGCGACACCGACCGGCGTGTTCATCCTGCGCCAATACATGCTGACCATCCCGGACGAACTGATCGACGCGGCGCGCATGGACAAGGCGTCGGAATGGCAGATCTACTGGCGCATCGTCCTGCCGCTGACGGCACCGGCGCTTGCGGTGCTGGCGATCTTCTCGGTGGTCTGGCGCTGGAACGACTTCCTGTGGCCGCTGATCGTCCTGTCGAGGCGCGAACTCTACACCCTGCAGGTGGGTTTGAGCATCTATTCCGGCGAATTGAACGTCCAGTGGCACTTCATCCTGGCGATGACGGTCGTGACCATGATCCCCGTCGTGCTGGTCTTCATCTTCCTGCAGCGTTTCATCACCACCGGCATTGCCGGCACCGGCCTGAAGTAAGGATCCCCGATGGGCGAGATCACACTCACCAAAATCAAGAAGTCCTTCGGCGCGGTCGACGTCCTGAAGGACATCGACCTCGCGATCAAGGACGGCGAGTTCATCGTTTTCGTCGGCCCGTCCGGCTGCGGAAAATCGACCTTGCTGCGTACCATCGCCGGCCTTGAAAAGGTCACCGGCGGCGAGATCGAGATCGACGGCAAGCGCGTCAACGAAGTGTCCGCCGCCGACCGCGGCCTTGCCATGGTCTTCCAGTCCTATGCTCTCTATCCGCATATGAGCGTGCGCCAGAACCTCGCCTTCGGCCTTGAAAATTCCAACATGCCGAAGGCCGAAGTGGCCGAACGCATCAACGAAGCCGCCCGCATGCTGGAGATCGAGCCCTATCTGGAACGCCGGCCCGGCCAGCTTTCCGGCGGCCAGCGCCAGCGCGTCGCGATCGG
>NZ_JALBGW010000241.1:0-5057 GCF_023006485.1 Neorhizobium sp. BETTINA12A | reverse complement strand
GCCGAAGGTGACCGGCATGGCGGCGCGCAGGCCCCCGAGCTTGGTGACGTCGCGGCTGCCGGCCTCATGATCCACCGTGCCGGCGACCATGAACAGCGCGCCCTTGAACAGCGAATGGGCGACGAGATAAAGCACCGCCGCCTCGACCGCATGGGCCGAACCGAAGCCGGTCAGCATGACCAAAAGACCGAGCGAGGCCATGGTCGTATAGGCAAGCATCAGCTTCAGGTCCGTCTGGCGGACGGCGAGAAACGTGCCGGCAATCAGCGTGATACCGCCGAAGAAGGGCAGCAGGATCACCCAGGCGGGCGTATTGCCCATGACCGGGTTCAGCCGCATCAGCAGGTAGACGCCGGCCTTCACCATGGTTGCCGAATGCAGATAGGCCGAGACCGGCGTCGGCGCTTCCATGGCGTTCGGCAGCCAGAAATGGAACGGAAACTGCGCCGACTTGGTGAAGGCGCCGGCGAGCACCAGCAGCAGGGTTGCGAGATAGAACGGGCTCTGGCGCAGCCCTTCGCCGAGATGCACGAGCAGCGAAAGCTGGGTGACGCCGGTGATGTTCCAGAGGAAGACCAGGCCGGCGAGCAGGCAGAGCCCGCCGCCGCCGGTGACCACCAGCGCCTGAAGTGCTGCACGCCGCGCCGCCTCCCGCTCGTGATCGAAGCCGATCAGCAGGAACGAGGTGATCGAGGTCAGTTCCCAATAGACGAACAGCATCAGAAAGCTGTCGGAGACGACGAGGCCGAGCATGGCGCCCATGAAGGCGAGGATGAAGGCCATGAAGCGCCCCTGCCCCTCATGCCCCTTCATGTAGCCGCCGGAATAAAGGACGATCAGGGTGCCGATGCCGGTGATCAAAAGCGCGAAGGTGAGCGACAGGCCATCGAGGAACCAGGAGAAGGAGAGGTTGAAGCTCGGCGCCCAGGCATACCCCCCGGTCACCACTTCGCCGGCGGCGATTTCAGGCAGGAAGGTGCAGAAATGCGCAAACGCGAGTGCCGGGGCCGCTGCCAGAACCCAGGCGGCCCTATCGCCCAGAAGGCGGGTGAGGAAGGGCGCCAGAACCGAAGCGAGGAAGGGAAGGAAGAGTGCGAGGAACGTCAACGCCGGCGCATTGGCAGCCATGTCATCTCCACGCTTCAGAAATCCCATACCCCCGACCGTTCGGAGGCAGGAGATTTTCTATGGGAAACATGTCCCCGCCTCAAGCAGAACCGGACGAAACACACAGAAACGCGCGTTTTTCGGAATTTGATGGCAAGGGCCGGCGATGCTTGGCGGCGGCGGCTTTGCGGCATGATCGTCATTGCTGGCGTCGCAAAACTGCTTATTCTGCGGCCACCGAGCTATGTTGGGTTCGCGCTCCCGGCTGGTGCTTGGCCTATGCTTAGGCAACGGTTCGGCATCATGCATCGTAAGAAGCGTCACTCAGCCGAGAATTTCACCGTCACGCCGCGCTGCCGAAAATAGGCCTGCATCAGCTTCCTGCCGGAACGATTGTTCTGCACGAGCTTGGCCGGGTCGAATACGGCCTCTTTCAATCCCGCCCGGGTCAACGCTGCCTTGAGAGCCGCGATATGCACGTCGATGTCGGCGTTGTTCGCCTGGAGCGATTCATAAATGCGGCCTGTTGCATCTGCTACGGTCGGTTCGCTCACTATTTCACTCCTGCTGTTGCCTGGCTGGCGCTTATCATCTTTTTTCGGCTTGACCTTATTGTGGTGAAAAATGCCTTCGTCAATGTGCGACGCTAGATTGAGAACATCGCGTCCGCTTTCGAAGATGTGACTCCAGAAGCAGACCAGCGGAAACCAGCATTACGGTCGAGATGCTAGGGCAACAATGCGCCAATAGGAGACATGGCGCCACCCGTCGATTATGGTCATGTTTCGACCCGTAGAAGACGGTAGCGGCTGATCTATAGTCTCCCGTAAGCAGTCATCCGCGGGACAAGCGGCACTTCCATTGGCGGACCGTATTGGAGAACTCAATTGCAGACGGACGACCCTCCGACCTACCGCTTTACCGCGAAAGTCCATATTCATCATAAAAGCTCGCCAGGGATCACGATGGCCTACGTCATCGACGCCCAAGGCCTTTCGGTGACGCAAGGACGGTCCGTCAGACTCGTCCCATGGACTTCGTTTCGTTTCCTGCACCTTCACGTTACGAGTGGGGTCGGCACCACTGGGTTTCCAGTCCACAGCGCGCGATTGCGGACGCTCTTCGCATCAAGGGAGCTATCCTCGCTGGATTGGCAGGGAGAGACAGGCCTCGATCGATCCGCCGACTACGTTCGGTTCATGGAAGAACTGATTCCGTTTGCAGTCGCCCGTAACCCGCGTCTCCGCCTTCGATACGGCGGTGACCCTATGATGGAGGCGGCGGCCCCGATGGTGCTGACCTTCTTGATCCTACCGTTCGTCTTTATCCCACTTTTGATCTTCAAACCGCTCGGTGCTCTTGCTGCTGGTTGGAAAAAGCCGCTTGGCAAACTCGTGTTTGGGGCAATCAGCACGAGTTTTGGTGTAGTGCTGAACATGCTTCCCTGGTCCAGCGGTAAGCCGTTCAAGGCCGACGATCTGCCCATCGCAGAACTCCCGCCGAGATATCGGCAAGGTGGCGTCTAAAGACGTACCGATATGCCTGCGACGAGCTTCGAGGGTGAGACGGACGGCAGCTTATCGGTTGACGATCCTTCAAACCAGACTGTCCGAAAACCACCCCATCTCAGGCATGGAGTGATTGGTCCCAAATGACCGGTTTGGGCCAGAAACAGCCACGCCGGAATCCGCTCTCCAATCGCGGACTTTTCCTTCGCCGCCTCGATGCCTATCTATGGGGAAACGAAAGGAACCTTGCGATGTCCGATGTGATCACCCCGAAAGTCCAGAAGACCGATGCGGAGTGGCGTGAGCTCTTGACGCCCGAGCAGTACCGCATCCTGCGGCAGGCCGGCACCGAACGCGCCTTTACCGGGCCCTTCTGGAACAGCCATGAAAAGGGCCTCTACAGCTGCGCCGCCTGCCACGAACCGCTGTTCGTCTCCGACACCAAGTTCGATTCCGGCTGCGGCTGGCCGAGCTATTTCGAGGCGGTGAATCCGGAGGCGATCACCGAAATCCGCGACACCTCGCACGGCATGGTGCGCACCGAAGTCCGCTGCAGCAATTGCGGCGGCCATCTCGGCCACGTCTTCCCCGACGGCCCGCCGCCGACCGGCCTGCGCTACTGCATCAACGGCCACGCGATGGATTTCGAGGCGATGAAGTGAAGCAAAACACCCGAAGCGCCGGCGATCCGCCGGCGCTTTTTTAATTCTCAGTAATCTTCGCTGATCTCGAGCCAATAGCCGTCCGGGTCCTGCAGGTAGATCGACCGCACCCCATCGGCACGGGTGTAGATCCTGCCCTCGTTTCTGGCCAGATCGCCGTATTTCGTGCCGGTTGCGGCGATGTGGGCGACCGTGGCGTCGAGGTCGGTCACGGCGATGCAGAGATGGGTCGACATGGTGACGTAGGTTTGGCCGAAATCGCCTTCGATCAGGTGGATCGACTGGTCGTCGCCGATACCGAACCAGCGGATGTTCGGCTTGCGGGCCTTGCACTCGATTTCCGGCAGGCGCAGGACCCGGTGATAAAATTCGGCGCTGCGGGTAAGATCACGAACCATGATGGACAGGTGGTTTATGCGAAGCGACGCGGCCATGATCTCCTCCAACAGCACTCGCGAGACCGCCTGACGTCAGGTCGGGTCCTTGTCGTAGACGATGATCCCGGGCGGCAGTTGCACCCAGGAATGCCGGCGGCAATCATAAACCGAATGCGGGGCCTCGGGAAGCCGGATCCCCTGTGCGCTAGACCGGCAGTTCCAAAATGAACGCGAAGCGGGCCTTTTCGCCCGGCTGGAGAACTATGCCGTAGGGACGTTTCGCCAGGTCGTCCGAACCGCCGAGTTCGGCCGCGGTGCCGTGCCAGGGTTCGACGCAGATGAAGGGGGCTCCGGGTTTCTGCCAGAGCGCCAGGTTCGGCAGGTTCTCGAAGGAAAATTTGAGCGCGGGACCGCCCTCGGCGGCATAGGTCAGCCCCTCGCCCGCCCCTTCCGGAAAGATCATCGCATCCGCCTCGAACATCGCATGGTCGAGCGTCAGGCTGCCTGCCGTAAACGGCGACGGCAGCTTTTCCGGCTTGACCAGCCCGCCTTCCAGCCGCGTCAAAGCCGGTTCTGCGCCGTTGTCGAGGGTGATGGTGTGGGGCTTGCCCGTACCGCCCGGGATCGGCCAGAGAAAGGCCGCGTGGAAACCGAGGCCGAAGGGCATCGGTTTCTGATCGCGGTTCTCGACTTCGGCCGCGACCGTCAGCGTCCGGCCATCCAGCGAATGCTCGACCGCCAGCAGGAATTCGAACGGATAGACGGCGCGTATCGCGTCGGATGCGGCGAGCTCGTAGCGACACATGGTTTCGCTCGACCAGGCAAGCGTAAACTCGCTGCGGCGGGCAAAACCGTGCTGACCCATCTCGTAAGGCTTGCCCTCGACGCTGATCCGGTTTTCCGGCGCCTTGCCGACCATCGGGAAGAGAACCGGGGAGCGGCCGTTCCAGAAGGCGGCATCGCCATTCCAGAGAAACGAGCGGCCATCGGCGGCTGTCAGCGCCTGCATCTCCGAGCCGAGCGAGGAGATGTCGACGGTCAGGTACGGGTTGGAGATGCGGGTGACGTCGGACATGGTGGCTCCTTCAGGTTCCGGTTCGGAATCATGTCCTCATCTTTGCGCACCAGACGTTTCCGTTCAATGACGCGCGGGGTGTTTTCGAGCGTCAAACGGCGCCAAGCCAGTTCGGCTCAGTCTTTCGCGACCTCGCCCGCATATTGATCGTCCGTCACCGCGCCCAGCCATTCCGCCGTGCTGCCGTTCAGCGCTTCCTGGATGGCGATATGGGTCATGGCGGTGGTCGGGGATGCGCCGTGCCAGTGTTTTTCGCCGGGCGGGAACCAGATTACGTCGCCGGGCCGGATAGCCCGGACCGGCTCGCCCCAGACCTGGGCGAGGCCAG
>NZ_JALBGW010000240.1:0-5096 GCF_023006485.1 Neorhizobium sp. BETTINA12A | reverse complement strand
GGGCCGTACGCTGCGGTCACGGTTGGCATCGAGCATGCGCTGGCGTTCGCGGATCTCGGCAAGGGGGTCGCTTGCGAATTGCGGTTCGCGATAGGCGGACGCTGCGGCCGGCCGGCGGTCGTGGCGCGGATCGTTGGCTTTCGGCGGCTGGCCATCACGCGACGTGCCTGACATCAACCCCTCGATACGCGCCTCGAGCCCTTCGATGGTGCGGTTCAACGCATCCAGGGAAGAGCGGTCGCCGGGACGGGAAGGGGTCGATCGTGATCCGTTCATGTGCTCGCTCGTTTCGACGTTGTACCTGCGGGCTCTCGTAACGGGCCGTGTTCAGGGATAGGGCATCCCGTCATTCGGCCATATATTAGAAATGCCTTACGCAGGACTTGCCATTTCAGCGCACGCGGGACGTCTTGAGGTAAATGTACTGCGTCGCTTAAGAGCCCACTATTTCCTTAAACGTAGTAAACAACTCGTTAACCGGGACGAAAATTTTAACCTTTTCGATGCGTTCGGTCTGCTTTGCCGTGATGACGTAGCGCCTGCCGGCCCTATCTTCCAGCTTTCCCCATCCAGCCTCGCAACTGCTCTGCCCGTTAAGACTGTGATCGGGACGGAGGAATGGCGACGGTGGAGATCGGCAAAGTTCCAGACGCGCGTAATTGACGTTTACGCGAACGTCAATTATTTGTGGTAGAAAGAATGCGGATTCTCCCGTGAGCCAAGGGCCCGGGGCGGAATTCACCGACGAGGATTTGGAGGAAGCTCGACCATGCCCGTGTACAAGGCCCCGGTAAACGATACGCTTTTCATTCTCAACGATGTGCTCGGCCTGGAACGCTACGGCAACCTGCCGGGCTTTGCCGATGCCACTCCGGACATGCTGGAGGCGATCATCGGAGAGGCCGCCAAGGTGGCCGAAGACGTGCTCTTCCCGCTGAACCTCTCCGGCGACCAGGAAGGCTGTACCCGTCACGACGATGGCACGGTCTCGGTGCCGAAGGGTTTCAAGCAGGCCTATGACCAGTATTGCCAGGCTGGCTGGATCGGCCTTGCCGTGCCGGAGGAATTCGGAGGCCAGGGCCTGCCCTACACGCTGCATGCCGCCGTCGGCGAATACATGTCGTCGGCCAACATGTCGCTGATGATGTATCCGGGCCTGACCCAGGGCGCGATCGCCGCGATCCTCGTGCATGGTTCCGACGAGCAGAAGAGGACATACCTGCCGAACATGGTTGCAGGTACCTGGTCGGGTACCATGAACCTCACCGAACCCCATTGCGGCACCGATCTCGGCCTTCTGCGCTCGAAGGCGGCGCCGCAGGCCGATGGCTCCTACAAGATTTCCGGCCAGAAGATCTTCATCTCGGCCGGCGAACACGGCATGACCGACAATATCGTCCATCTGGTGCTCGCCCGCATCGAAGGCGCGCCGGAGGGCACCAAGGGCATCTCGCTCTTCATCGTGCCGAAGTTCATGGTCAATGCCGATGGATCGCTGGGTAAGCGCAACGGCGCTACCTGCGGTGCGATCGAACACAAGATGGGCATCCACGGCAACTCCACCTGCGTCATGAACTATGACGAGGCGACCGGTTATCTGATCGGCGCTGAAAACAAAGGCCTGGCGGCCATGTTCGTGATGATGAACGAGGCCCGCCTCGGCGTCGGCCTGCAGGGCCTGTCGATCGCCGAGACGGCCTACCAGAACGCCGTCGCCTATGCCCGCGAGCGTATCCAGGGTCGCTCGCTCTCCGGTACCAAGGCGCCGGATAAAAAGGCCGACCCGATCATCGTTCATCCGGATATCCGCCGCTCGCTGATGACCATTCGCGCCTTCAACGAGGCCGGCCGCGCCTTCCTGCTGTGGACCGCGCTGAAATCCGATATCGCCCACCGCTCTCCGGATGCGGCCGAGCGCCAGAACGCCGACGATCTCCTCGGCCTCGCGACCCCGATCCTCAAGGGCGTGATGACCGACAAGGGCTTCGAGCATGCCGTGATGGCCCAGCAAGTGTTTGGCGGCCACGGTTATATCGAGGAACACGGCATGAGCCAGTATGTCCGTGATGCCCGCATCACCATGATCTACGAAGGCGCCAACGGCATCCAGGCGCTCGACCTCGTCGGCCGCAAGCTGGCGCTGAACGGCGGCCGCGCCGTGATGGCGATGTTCAAGGAGATCGGCGACTTCTGCGAAGAGAACCGTTCCGACGAGAATATGGCTCCCTTCACCAAGGGTCTCAAGAAGGGCTTGAACGACCTGCAGGCCTCCACCATGTGGTTCATGCAGAACGCCATGGCCAAGCCCGACAATGCCGGCGCCGGTTCGACCGACTATATGCACCTCTTCGGGATCGTGACGCTCGGCTACATGTGGGCCAAGATCGCCAAGGCGGCGCAGAGCGGACTTGCCGCCGGCGACGCCCGCGCCGACTACCTGAAGAACAAGCTGGTGACGGCGAAGTTCTTCATGGAAAAGATCATGCCGGAAACCGCGATGCGCAAAGTCCGCATCGAAGCCGGCGCCGACAGCGTGATGGAACTCGCCGCCGACGCGTTTTGATTGCTAGAGACGGGGAAAAGTTATACACGGATATAACTTTCCTATGGAGGCAGAAATGGCATCCTCGACTTTGCGAAACGTTGGCGGCTCGGTGATGATGGCGATCCCGAAGCCGGTGCTGGAAGAGCTCGGCCTATCGGCCAATACGAAGCTGGAGGTTTCGGCCGAAGGCGGACGGATCGTGGCATCGCCGCAAACCCGGCCGAAATACACTCTGGATGAGCTTCTCGCCCAGTGCGATCTGGATGCGCCATTTACGGAGGAGGATTTGGAATGGCTTAACGATCCGCCCGTTGGTCGGGAGATCATCTGATGGAGCGTGGCGACATCTGGCATGTGGATCTGGAGCCAATAAAGGGACGCGAACAGGCGGGCTCTCGCTACGCGTTGATCGTCACTCAGAAGAGCTTCAACAATGTCGGAACGCCCGTCATCGTGCCGATCACCACCGGTGGGCAGTTTGCCCGTTTTCAAGGGTTTGCGGTTTCCTTGTCTGGTGCGGGCACCCGGAGTTCGGGCGTTGTCCTGTGCAACCAGTTGCGGGCGGTCGATCTGAAAGCTCGTGGCGCCCGCTTTGTGGAGCGGGTTCCCGACTTCATCATGGATGAAGTTTTGGCTCGGATCAGTACGTTTTTCGAATAGCAGATCAGCGAAGAAATGACGGCGCCCAGCGCCACCCAGGGAGATGACACCATGACCGAAGTCTTCATTTACGACCACGTCCGCACGCCGCGCGGTCGCGGCAAGAAGGATGGGGCGCTGCACGAAGTGCCGTCCGTGCGCCTCGCCGCCAAGACGCTGGAAGTGATCCGCGACCGCAACGCCCTCGACACGTCTTATGTCGACGACATCATCATGGGTTGCGTCGATCCGGTCATGGATGCCGGCGCCGTCATCCCCAAGGCCGCTGCCTTCGAGGCCGGGTATTCCACCAGGGCGCCCGGCATGCAGATTTCCCGTTTCTGCTCCTCGGGCCTCGATGCGGTCAATCTTGCGGCCGGCAAAATCGCGGCCGGTTCCGACGACATCGTCATCGCCGGCGGCGTCGAGAGCATGTCGCGGGTCGGCATGGGCATGTCCGGCGGCGCCTGGTACATGGACCCGTCCGTCAACTTCCCCGCCTACTTCATGCCGCAGGGCGTCTCGGCCGACCTGATCGCCACCAAATACGGTTTTTCCCGTGACGATGTCGACGCTTATGCCGTCGAGAGCCAGAGGCGCGCAGCCAGGGCCTGGGACGCCGGTTACTTCAAGAACTCGGTCATTCCGGTCAAGGACCAGAACGGCCTGACCATCCTCGACCGCGACGAGCACATGCGGCCGACCACCGACATGCAGTCGCTGGCCTCGCTCAACCCGTCGTTCCAGATGCCGGGCGAGATGGGCGGTTTCGAAGCGGTCGGCATCCAGGCCCATCCGGAAATCGAGCGGATCAATTACGTCCACCACGCCGGCAATTCCTCGGGCATCGTCGATGGTGCGGCAGCCGTGCTGATCGGCTCCAAGGCCGGCGGTGAAGCCATGAACCTCAAGCCCCGCGCCCGCATCCGCCACTTCGCCAATATCGGCTCCGATCCGGCGCTGATGCTGACCGGCCCGGTCGACGTCACCGAAAAGCTGCTCGCGCGCTCCGGCATGAAGATTGCCGATATCGACCTCTTCGAGCTCAACGAAGCCTTCGCCGCCGTTGTGCTGCGCTATATGCAGGCCTTCGAGATCAGCCACGACAAGATCAACGTCAACGGCGGTGCCATCGCCATGGGCCACCCGCTCGGCGCCACTGGCGCGATGATTTTGGGCACCGTCCTGGACGAGCTGGAACGCCGCGATCTCAACACCGCGCTGGTCACGCTCTGCATCGGCGCCGGCATGGGCACCGCGACGATTATCGAACGGGTCTGATGCCTCTCCTCCGTCATGGTCGGGCTTGACCCGACCATCCACGGCCCCGGGGGTGGATCCTCGGGTCAAGCCCGAGGATGACGGAGAGGCAAGAGGGCCAGGCGAGCGCCACAGAAATTTCAGGGAAGAGGAAATCCCATCATGAGAACCTACAAGAACTTCACCGTCGAAACCGACGCGGACGGCATTGCTCTCGTTACCTGGGACATGCCCGACAAATCCATGAACGTCTTCACCATGGAGGTGATGGACGAGATCGAGGCGATCGTCGATGCGACTGTCGCGGATGCGGCCGTCAAGGGCGTCGTCTTCACGTCGGGCAAGTCGTCCTTCTCCGGCGGCGCCGATCTTACCATGATCAAGTCGATGTTCTCGATGCTCGCCGAGGAACAGGCGAAGGACCCGGCCACCGCCGCGCAAAAGCTGTTCGATGCCGCCGGCCGCATGTCGTGGCTGTGGCGCAAGGTCGAGTTGAACGGCAAGCCCTGGGTCTCGGCGATCAACGGCACCTGCATGGGCGGAGCGTTCGAGCTGTCGCTCGCCTGCCACGGCCGCGTCGCTGCCAATTCCAAGTCGGTGAAAATCGCGCTTCCGGAAGTCAAGGTCGGCATCTTCCCGGGCGCCGGCGGCA
>NZ_JALBGW010000023.1:0-55342 GCF_023006485.1 Neorhizobium sp. BETTINA12A | reverse complement strand
CTTCCGCCAGACGCATCGGGTTCCAGCCGCAGACGATGACCGTCGGCCTGTCCGTCGTAACCTCGGCCACGCCGATCTGCAGGAGCGGGAGCCAGAGGTCGCGGATCGCCCGCGGACTGGAGGCGACCGTGCCCAGCTTTGCAAGGAGGCGGCCGTAGAGCTGCCCCTGGATGATCATCTCCCTCGCCGCGAGACCGTCGCCGCTGCGCATGGCGAGGACGGCCTGGCCGTAGGCGATCCGGAAGGCCTCGAAGGCGGTGCGAAGTTCCGCGTGCGCCTCGTTGGTGAGGATCCCCTCCGCCAGCAGGTCGTCCAGCGACTTCTCCCAGCGCGCATTGATCACGTTCTCCTCGACCTTGTCGTTGGCGAAGTGGCCGTTGTTGTCGTGACGGGCGTCGTTGATAGAGGACTGATTTTCGAGATCGATCGTCTGGATGGATCCGTGCTTGTCATAGCGGTTGGCCGAAACGACCGACCGCAGCAACGGAACCTTCCCGGTCTTCATCACGACGGCGCCCGTCTCGCAGAGCACCTGCAGGTCGTCGGAGAAGGACAAGCCCATCGCGCCGGCCTTCGGAGACCAGATCATCTGCGCCTTCGGGCAGGAGCGGAGCTGCTCGGCCGTCGGCTTTTTCGAAGCCCCGTCGCCGTCGAACAAATGGCTCTTCGGAACGTGGAACGCTTCGAACTCGAAGCCCGTCGCTGTCTTAGATTCCGAGGTGTTCTCCTTGAAGTCGGGACCGTCCCAATGCGACCAGCAGCGACCGAAGTCGAGGACGATCTCCGGCGAAAGCAGCTTGTCGAGGCCCCGGTAGCGGTCGCGCAGGTAGCGGCAGAGGCGGGTGTTCTTGTCTTCCGTCCAGAAGTTCAGGTCGTCGCCGCGCCGCAGGCGAACGTAGACCGCCGACTTGTCGTCGGCCTCATCCGGGATCGCCATGTTGATCAGCGAGAGGAGGCCCTCCTGCAGGTCCTTCGTTTCGACGGGCTTGCGGTAGACCAGCTTCTCCCAGCGGCGGTAGAGCTTCGGCTCGTCGCCGAGCATCGTCGCAAACTGCGAGAAGAACTGCTGATGGACGTCGTCCGGACGGATGCTGTCGCGCTTGAGCGAGGCGAGCATCTCCTTCTGGGGTTCCGTCAGGGTTCCGGGATGGCGGCGGTCGAAGAAGGCCAGCGTGTCCTCGCCAAAGGTGGCGGAGGTCTTCTGGCGCGCGCCTGAGAACAGTGGTTCGACGAGGTCCCACGAGATGCGGGCGACCGTCTCCTGCTCGGGGAGCCATGCCCCCGCTCCGACGTCCGGATTGGAGAGCAGCGCGCGGATCGAGGCGGCGACCGGAGGAGCGACGTCGTTTGATGCCTCGAGCGCGTCGAGGGTCTTCTTAAGCTCGATGACGTTGAGGCTGTCGTCGCCCTTGCTACGCAGATAAAGGGCCGGGCGATGTTCGTCGAAAACCTTGCGGAAGAAGGCCTCGGCCTTGTCCGACCCCTGCTCGATGGCGATGCGGCGGTCGCCGGCGTTCATCGGCAGCCTGAGCGCGGGAAGCGCACGGCGGACGGCTTCGCCAACGGGAAGGCCTTCCGCTCCCGTCATGAGGTCTCGCACCTCGGCCATGAAGCCGGAAAGCATGGTCACTTCAGAGACTATGCCCGCCCGCTTTAACCCTTCGAGCACGTTCGTGAGCTGGTCCTGAATGGGCTGAGACGCCCTCGGGTGGCCGGCGGCCGCCCATCTGGACATGTCGTCCGTCAGCCAGTCGCTGTTGATGACCGAAACGTGGGCGAGGCTGGCGCGGACGGAGGCCGTGTCGCTCTTTGGCACGGAAAAGATGGTGAGCGCCGTGTCGGCAGTTGTGTTTCCCCGGTGATAGGTCGCGGTCTCGTCGGAGACCTGCGCCTTGCCGATCTCGTGGAGGCCGTCCCCGGCGATCTTAGGATGGACGAAGACTTCGACCCGGCCGTGCTCGGTCGTGACCTCGGCGATCTCGCGGGCGACGGCGCAGGTGACGTCGTCGTCAAGGTCGATGATGCCGTAGAGAATGCGGGTCGGCGGGCCGTCCCCCTCCGCTTCCAACTGCTCACGGATACGGTCGGCGGCAATGCGTCCGATGATCGAAAGATTGCTCATCGCGTGGCGCCCCCTTCGGGAAATGGATTGATGACGAATGCGCAGTCGTCGGACTTGCGATCGATGAAGCCCAGAACGCGCAGTCGCTCCTCGAAGCGCCTTTCATTGGACACGAGGGTCTCGCCTGGTGCGGGCAGGACGTTGGAGGCGGACTTGGCCTCCTCGACCCCGATGACGAAGCCGTAGCGGTCGTAGAGGATGCGCAAGAATTCCTGCAGCTCGATGGTGCCGTCGACGTTGGCGACGACGAGGGCCTCGAGAAGAGAGTCGCTGGGGCTGTACCAGCCGCCGACGCCCTGCTTCAGCGTTAGAAGCCCGAGCTGGCGCGAATGGGCCGTGAACGCCTGGCCGATGGAATGGCTTCTGGTCGCCGCCTTCTCAAGCAGTTCCTGCGCCTGCTCGCCCTTCGACCGCGGGTGGGCGGTGCTGTGTGAAGAGCTGAACAGGAACCTGCTCTTCAAGGCGACCTGTGCCTTGCCGCAGTCGATGGCGCTGTCGTCGAGAGACTGCCATTCCTCGGTCTCGAAGTAGGAATGGATGTACGCCTCGACCGCCTTCTTCACGAGGTCCTTGTGGGAGCGGTAGTTCTCGATGGAGGCCGCGCGGACATGCCCGCCGGAAGACGCTCCCAGCATGTCGAGGTAGAAGATCGGACGCGCCTTCTGCCCGTAGGTGCGGGCCGCCTGCTCGACGATGTAGACGACTTCGTTGAGCGCGGTAATGCGCATCAGGTAGTCGAGGGCGTCCTCGAAGGGCACGCTTCTGCGCCTGAGCACGCTCACCCAGTCCTTGGCGAGATGGTCGTAGCGCTCAAGACGCGGCTGGGGAAGATAGGCGAAGCTGTTGGCGGCCAGCGTACGGGCCTTCTGCAGGTCGGCGTCCGGCCCCTGCAGCTTCTTCGCGATCTTGTTCCAGTGGTTCGCCTTGCCGAAGATCCGCTCCTCAATCAGCTCGGAAAGCACGGTCCTGATCTCCTCTGACGACCGCGACAGCATGAGGTAGTAGACCTCGCCCGTGCGGCGGAAGAACCGCCTGTCCAGCTCGCCGTCCCACCCGTCGGACTTCAGCGCGTAGTCCGGGAAGAGCGCGGCGTCGCCGAGCGGCTGCAGATGGCGGGATGTCCAGCGCTTCGCGTGCATCGGCTCGACTTCCGCGGAGCGCAGCAGGTCGACGGCTTCCGAGAACTTGTTGAAGTCGTCGGAGAAGGCGTCGCGCACATAGCCGAAGTCGAGGTGCGGGAAGTCCTTCTTGACGCGCGCCAGCCACTCGTTCCAGAGCGAGTTCTGGTCGGTGGAGTTGCGCTCCGAAAGCGGCAGGATGTCTTGGTCGCGGAACATCAGGTGGCGCAGGTTGTCGTTATAGTAGATGAGATACTGCACCGTCTCATGGACGGGCCGGCCCTCACCGTCGCGCGGCATGTCCGAGAGCAGCGGCTTGTCGATGCGGCGCTGCGCGGTGAGCACGAGCATCAGCTCGATCAGTGAGAACCAGGTCGGCTGGTTGTCATAGATATCAAGACCCCAGATGGCGTAGTCCGTCCACAGGGTCGTCTGCTTAAGATACTGGGAGGCGGGGACCTGTAGGGCGCCAGAGACCGGCCAGAGCATGTGGTTGTCGTTCATCGTCGGCATCCCCTTAGACGTCCAGGCTTTCAGGCTGCATCTGTCCGGTCCGCGTCAGCGACAGGACGGTCACGAATGCCTGCTCGTCCTCGCCGCCGGACGAACTGCTGTTGAGGAAGGTCGAAGAGACGAGCGCGAAGTGCCGAAGCTCCTGCTGGCACTGGCGCGAGAAGCTCGACGGAAGGCTGCCATCGGCGACGCGCATCAGGTATTCGAACTGAAGCGGCCTCAGGTCGAAGGCGTTCTCGCAGCTCTCCTTGATGGAGCGCATGTGGATGGCGACGCGCATCTGCGGCCGCCCGGTCGTCGCATGCCGCTCGATGAGAATGCGCGCGGTGCCAGCTCCCTTGTAGACGGGCTGCTCCGAGAGAGTGATCCGGCCGACCGCGCCTTCGAGGCGTCCGATGGACCTTGCCAGCCACAGGCGTTCGCCGTCCTCCGTCATCATCCCGGTCAGCGTGCGGTTGATGCCCTTGATGAGGCTACGCACGACGCGCTCCTCGACTGTCTTGTCGCCGGTCGCGAGCGCGCCCGTGAATTCGAGATATCGTCCCGCGTGCTGGAAGATCGTCAGCTTCCACGGCGAGATGTCGTCGGCGTCGCCAAGAAGGAAGAAGAGGCGTCGGCGCTGGGCGCTGATAGCCGCCTCGAAGTCGTGTCCGCCGTTCGTCAGCGACCCGCTGAGATATTCGAGCCTGTTCTGGTCGAAGGTGGAGAACCCGTAAGTCGGATCGGCCGTCTCGAGCTTTTCGAGGAGCGGGGTCTCCGGCTTGTCGATGAGGAAGCGGTCGATCTGGTTGTTGGTCTCCAGGCCGATGCCGAAGCTCTGCATCACCGAGAAAACGGGAAGCTTTTCGAGTTCGCGTGGGCGGAAGTTCAGGCCGAGCGCGTTATTGAACGGGTTCGTGTATCGATAGGCGAGGTCGCGCGCCCTCTTGCGGGCCGTACGGCAGGTCATCAGCGGCCTGTCGAGGTTGGCGGCGTCGCCAAGCAGGATGTTGGAAACCAGTACGAGGATGTAGCGTATCGGCAGGTGGCGGTCGTTCAGGGCCGCGATGCGCATGACCTGCGCGAGCCTGTGCCGGAACGGGCTGTTGGCGCCGCGCAGAAGCTCGCGGTTGAGCCGGATCGGACAGGTCGTCTCGACGGTGCAGCCGGTACAGCCGGCGTCCCATTGTTCGTGCTCGACGACGCTGTCGACGATCTGGTTGAAGACCGTGTCGTCGGCGAGCCGGCTGAGGTTGAAGACCAGCGCCGAGACCCGGCCCTGCGGATCGGCTTCGGCGTCGTCCCGCAGCATCTCCATCACGGTCGCGTAGATGACGCCGTAGCGAGTGCGGTCCGCTTCCGGATAGTCTTCGTTCGACGCCGCGTCTCGCCAGAACTTCAGGAGCTGGCCGTCGTTCGCTGCGATCAGCCATACGTTGTCCGGATTCTCGCCGGAAAGACTGGCGGCGAGGCTGGGAAGGATCTCCGCCTTAACGCTGTCCTTCACCTCCGAGAGGTCTTTTACGACGTGCAGCGTGCGTCCGCCTGACAGGGGAACGGCCAGCGCCTTGCCGCCGCTCGTCTTCCAGTCGTCCTCGTTTCCGGACAGGACGTCGAGGAAGAATTTTCTGATGTGGTAGGTCTTGCCGTCTCCCGCGGTCCCGGTCAGTATGAGATTGACCGGAGACGTACCCAGGAAGTTCTCCTGCATGCGCGCAAGACGCGGAGCGACGGCCTCGATGGGCTTCACCCCGTGGCGCTGCACCGCGATGCGGACGTTTTCGTCAACGAGAGAATCGGACGTCGCCGTAGAGCCATAGGAGCTCAGGAACGGTATCAGCGGATTGTCTGCCATTCGGTTTCCCTGTTTTCATTTGGCACCCCCCTACAGGTGGCAGATCGCGCACCCGTCCTCGTCGGACTTCTGCTTCACCTTGCGCCGCGGCATGTCCGCAATCTCGTCCAGGGTCCGGCCCTGGTTCCAGGTGAACTTGCGTCCGTTCTTACCAGTCTCGTACTCCTTCGCCTTGGCGAAGAGGTCCGGATGATGCTCCTTCAGACCCTGCCACTCGCCCTGCTGCTGGAAGAAGCAGAAGTAGCAGCCGGACCGGGAGCGCCAGTCGTAATAGGCAGGCATGCCCAGACCGCTGTCGGTCAGGATCTGCTGCACATCGTCGATGGTCACGCCCTTGTCTTTGTAGGGGTAGACCGGAGAAATGTTCGGCTCCTCCGAGATCATCACGGGCTTGCCGTTCGCGACGTACCCCTGTCGCTTCTCGTCGGCGCGGATTGCGATATATGAGTAGGCCTTATCTTTCCCCACATAGTTTTCAAAAGGATGAATCTTCAACATCCGCGTGCACCAACGCGATTGCGGGCTCGGAAGAAATCCCGAAAAATGCTCCCACAGGATGACGTCGAAAGGCGTTCGCCCGTGACGCTCGGGCACGTTCAGCATCTCGAGCGCCGTGATCCGGACGATCTTCTTGCCGAGGACGTGCTCGAGGCGGTCGAAGTAATCGTACGCTTCCGGCAGCTCGACGCCCGTGTCCGTCGTCACGTATTCGAAGTCGACGTCGGGATAGTTCATGCTCAGCCAGACGGCGAGGCTCGAACTGTCCTTGCCGCCGGAGAGCGGAACGATCTGCCGGGAGGTGGTGTCGTAAACGGCATCGTCTACATGGGTGGGAACGACGGTCATTGCTTTTCCTTTTGCTGGGACCGCTCAATTCTCTCGAGCTGACTTGCAAGATATCGCATTCTCGCACGAATGATCGGCGCCATCTGGACAGGAGGCTCTTCGGTCGACAGAGACGCCTCCTCGATCCGCGTTCTGGCCTCGCGTAGCTCCTTGCGGAAATGCTCCTTGGTGTCGTCCTGCCACTTCTCGACCCCACGGGTCATGAGCACCGAGCTGACGACGCGGGCGAGCCCCTCGACGGAGTAACGGCCCTTCTTCGTATCCCCGAGCGTTCGCAGCACCGTCTTGTCGGTCATCTTGAGGTCGGCACGACGCTGCAGAGCCTCGCCGTCGAGACAGTCGAACCATTCGTGGACCGCCTCGACGGAGCGCTTCTCGCTCCCTTCCAGCCGCAGCACGTCCTCGATGACCTCGACCGCGTCGCGAAGATAACCGTTGACAAGACCGTCGACGCCGTCACGGGCCTCCTTGAGGGCGCTTATGACGAAGGTCAAGCGGGCGGCGTACGGCCGCTCCTGCGGGCCGAAGATCGATGGGAGCGTGTCGAGGATCAGCTCGGCCGGATCCTGTGCTTGGCTGACGGCGCGCAGAAACTTGCTCGCAGAATCCGACATGCGCCGGGAACTTCTGGCCCCTTGCGCCACCGAAGACCCCCAGGTCTCCAGCGCGAGGTTGGCGAACAGCACCTTCTCCTCGAACCTGCCAGGCCTCTCGTACAGGAAGACGTTAGCGAACTCCTCGAGATACCGCAGGATCTGCGGCGAACTCTGGTGCACCTCGATCTCGACCTCTTCAGGCTGCTCGAACATCTTGACCGAGACGAAGCCCATCACGTCGCGGACGTAGCCTTCCTTGGTCCGGATCGTCACCGCCTTCGCGAAGGCTTTGTATCCGGCCATCACAAAAATCGGCACGAGGCCGGCTGCCATGCCGATCGGAGGCCTGCGTAGCACTTCCACCAGTTCGGAGAGCTTGCGGCGTCCTCGCTGCGTATAGAAGTCCTCGACGCGAGACCACGCGGTCATCAGCCCCTTGTCGGCAAGCTCCGAAGGGTCGGCGAAGACGCCGACGCCATCGCGCTCGAAATGGAGGCCGGTGCGTGCGAGCACGGTACGGTAAATCGACGCTTCGGCTGAGCCGTCGCCCTCGGGATAACCGAGACCGGGCACTCCAGAATGGCTGACGAGCCGGGTGATCATCCGGATACGGGCCGTAGACATGTTACGGGAAATCTTCGTGCGGACGATCTGGTCGTTCACGACCTTGGGGGTCAGCGGATACCATCCGTCCAGAATGTCGGAGACGGCGATGCTCGCTGGGCGATCCGCGCTCACCCTCAGTCGCGCTCCGTCTGTCCACCATTCGGAACTGCTCGGTCGGTCGGTGGTGAGTCGGTGCATGACGACCGTTAGCTGACGACGGGCGATCGCGAGAAGTTCATCGATTTCGCGCACGACAAGCGGGTCTTCGGACAGGAACGCCTCGTCCCGCTTGAGCGAAAGCAGCGCCTCTACCTCGAGCGCGGCCTCCGAGACGGGGACGGCTTCGGTCGGAAAAACGAGGATGGTCCGTGGGGACGGATTCTTTGCCAGCGCGCGGGCGAGGGCCACCTGGTCGGCAGTGTCGGCGAGCACGTAGATAATGCGGCCCCAGTCGGCCTCGAAGGGCGCGTCGAGGGTCTTCTGAAGGTCGCCCGCCCTCACGTAGCCGCCGGTCAGATACCGCGAGACGTTATTACGGACGTTGTGGCGCACGGGCCGGATGAACGGGGCGGCGTGCTGTCTTGCGAGGAACGCCATCAGATCGAAATCCGGCGAAAGCCGGATGCGCTCGTCGCGAAGTCGTGAGGCTACGTCGACGTCCGCTCCGTGCCAGACCGACATTTCGTCGTTCAGCTTGCGGTGGATGACGAGCTTCCGCTTCGCGAGGCTGTCGATGACACGTTCGGCCTCCTCGACGGTCGCGCCCTTGGAGACGAGCGCGCCGACGAGCACCGACCGCTTCAAACGCCGGCGCTCGCCAGACGCTCCCGCCTGCAGGAGGAAAGTCGCGGCCAGCGCCTCGCGTTCGATCTCGCTGTCGGCGCGCGATCGAGCGCTCTCCACCTCGACCCACTGTCTGTGTAGTCCGCCGATGCCGACATCGGACTGAATAGCTTGCGAGAAGGCCTCGTAGACCTCATTCATGCCAACCGGACGGTCGAAATCCGTCTGCTCGATGAACGAGAAGAGAGTGCGTTCATTCTGTCCGACGCGGGCAACGAGACGCGGAAGCGCCTGTAGCGCCGCCGCCGTCAGTGGCCATGCCCGCTCTTGTAGGTTCCGCATCTCGTCGGCGTCGGAGACGTCGTCGAACCAGCGCCCCTCGATCGCGCGGGATACCGCCTCCGCACGCATCACCTCCGGAAGCGGAGCGACGGCGCCTGCGCGCGCGGACACGAGCTTCGCGGCGAGCGCGTAAAGCTCGCGGCTGTCTTCGACGAACATGTGCTGTTCGAAGCGTCCCTCAATCTTGCGCCACTCGTTGCGGCTCGTCTGGTTGAGCGTTTGCGCGTAGGCGAGCAGGTTCTGGTGGAGTAGAAGCGTAAGACTGATCGTCGGCCCCTCTGGTCGGACGACGAGTTCTGACAGGTCCTGGATGGCTTCGAGGTCTCGGGTGCGGGCGTCGCGGACGAGGCCCTCGAGATGACGGCCGAACTCGTCCCAGACGATTGCTACGTGGTCGACGTCCTTGAGCTTCCGGATCGCGGCGACGGCCGAACGGACGGACTTCACATCGCCTAGGTCGAGCGCTTCGGCGATCTGCGCCGGAAGGTCGGACACGTAGCCGGAAAGGACGACGGCCTTGCCGCGGGTCTTCGCTGCCACGCGCTCCCTGATCGCTTCCGCGACCTGCGCGTCGACGCCGACGATTTTGGAGGCGAGGTCGGAGAGGACGCCGGAGGACGCAGGGTCGTTGATGGTCGCCAGCACGCCGATGCCGCCCGAGAGCGATTTTCCACTTCCGTACGAAGCGATGACCATCGTGGCCTTATGTCCGAGAACCGCGGCGATGAGCGGAACGGAACGAGAGGTCGGATGGTAGTGGGAAAAACGCTTGGGATGACCGACGTCGTCGCGGATATTGACGGATTTGAACATCTTGGCGCGCATCAACGTGCTCCGATCCGCCTGAAGTGGAGTGAATACCATTCGGGCGCGGTCATGCGTGGCATCGTGATGGTGCGGGTCGACCCGAGCAGCGATAGCCGGACGCCTCGGTCCCGGTACTCCTCGGCGGCGGCGTGGGCCAGCTCGTTGATGGTGTCGCCATCGACGTTGAATAGACGGGCGGGCGACCCCCGGCGGCTGATGAGGTCGGAAAGCGGCAGGGTCTCTGTGTCTGCATCGGTAACGATCCACTGGACACAAGCGAGAAATGCCTCGACCGGAACCGAGTCGAGCGGGGCGGTCTTTTCGAACCGGCCGGTGTCGGTGTGCTTGACGAGAAGCCCTAGCGTCCGCAGGGGCGAGATCGTGAAGTCTTCGGGATCTTGCGCCTCGCTCGCCGGTAGCGACGCGTAGGTTCCGAGCAAGCAGGCGACCTCACGCTGCAGCACGGTGATCGTCGTCTGGTTGACGGCGTGGTCGCGCACGTGGCGAAGCAGGCCTTCGAC
Source organism: Neorhizobium sp. BETTINA12A (assembly GCF_023006485.1). NCBI lineage: Bacteria > Pseudomonadati > Pseudomonadota > Alphaproteobacteria > Hyphomicrobiales > Rhizobiaceae > Neorhizobium > Neorhizobium sp. BETTINA12A. The sequence goes on along the minus strand of NZ_JALBGW010000023.1, from coordinate 45,254 downwards.
GCACGTCTCGCGGTCGAACACCCCAGAGCGGAAGTCGTTGAAGAACCAGTTCCAAGCCGTCCCAGGACGGCGGGCCAGGATCATGTGAACAAACCAAGTCGATACAGAGTATTCGAAATGGCCGTCTAACTCGGAAACCAGTCGCCCGAATGAGGTTGCGGTGAGAGGCGAGTGTCGGCCCTCGGAAACGCTACCTCGGGAGGCTAGACCCGTGGCTTCGACCCAGAACTGGAGCGACTTCGCCATGTTCTTGCCAAGACCAAGCGCGTCCGCGGTCTCGATGTCACCCTTGAAGAAACCAGCAGAGATGATCCGCGATAGGCCCTTGTCCAGCCAACCTTCCCGTAAGGCGAAAGTCTCGTGGCGGCCAAATTCGAACTTAGTTTTGCCGACCATGCTACTTGTAAGCCCTTACGCGGCCGACAGCTTCCACAATCAATGGAATGGCTCGGTCGACCTCTTCAATGGTGTTGAGGACAGAAAAGGAGAAGCGGAGGCATTGAAAAGCCTCCCTCTCGGAAAGACCGACGGCTCGTAGGACTGGCGAGGCAGAAGGTTTCATCGACGAACAAGCGGAGCCATTCGAGCAGATAACCCCCTCGGCATCAAGCTGCGCAAGAAGAGTGTCCGCGTCGGCTCCGCGAAACATGACATTGCTGGTATTCGGCAACCTTGGAGAATCCGAGCAGATGACTTTTGTGTCTGGGATTTCCTTTAAGAGCCTGTCCTCAAAACGGCCGCGCAGCCCAGCCAGTTTGGACACTGCACTGTGGAAGTCTTGCCAGCGCTCAGCCACAGCGACGCCCAAGCCCACTATCCCCGGCACGTTTTGTGTTCCCGAGCGGAAACCTCGTTCTTGGCCGCCGCCTAGTATCGTTCGCGGAAGAACATCAGAGAGTCGGTCCGACATCCATAGGAAACCAGTTCCTGTCGGACCATGCAACTTGTGGCCGCTAAACGAAATGCTGTCGGCAAACTCAGTCGACAGTCGAATGCGTCCAAATGCTTGCGCGGCGTCGACGTGAAGGTAGACTTGCGCCACGGATGCTCGACAAAGAGCGGCCACTTGTTCTAGGGGTTGCAGAACGCCCGTTTCGCTGTTTGCGGCTTGTACACAAACAAGAACGATATCATTCGCTGACCTCTCCGACAAAGCCTTCGCCAAGTCATTTAATTGTATCACCCCATCGGGGCCGACCGGAATTGTCGTGGAACTCCCCGCGGCCAGAGCGGGCGCCGCTATCGATGCATGCTCAACGGCGGAAGTTATAATACTACCGTTTAGCTGGTAAAATCCATTTACTACAATGTTGTTAGCTTCTGTGCCGCTGGATACAAAAATGATGTTTTCTGGATCATCGTACCCGAGCGCCACGCATATAGATTCACGCGCACCGGCTAGGAGTCTGCGAGCGAGTGCACCTTGTGAGTGAGCGCTTGAAGCATTTAGCGGGCCTTTTGCTGCAGCCTCGGCTATCGCAAAAGCTACCGGAGCGAGCATTTCTGTGGTGGCGTTAGCATCAAAGAACATTGTAAACGAAGCCTGCCAAATTGCTCCAGATAAAAAATCGAATCACGCGTCTGAGACACTGGAGGGCGTAATTGTGTAATGCATTGCTTTCTTTAGTTGCAAGTCCAGATCATATCTTTTCCGCGCAGAGCAGCTCCGCTTTGTTTCGCTTCGGGTGTCGAGTGCAATTGTACTCTAGCCTCCATGCGGCCAATCGCTTAGCCAATGGTATTTCTATCGCAACTCGGACGCGAAGCATCTCACAAAATCTTCCTGGAATCTCGCCCGTGCTTGTCTTCCAACCAATGGAGGATCTCAGGACCAAGCGAGATATTGTCGACACTGGAAAAGACAAGCTATCGCCAGAACGTGGATTTTGTAATCATTGCCAGGGAACGAGGGATTACCAAAGTGCCACGGTTTGATGGCGCCGTGTGCATTTCAGGAATGGTGTCCACGAGAGGATTCGAACCTCCGACCCCAGGATTCATACCACTTCGGCTTTCGCCGCCGCTTCCGCGTTCGTGGTCTGGACTGTCCCTTCACCATGGGCATTGAGCCGTTAGGTGCCGCCCGTCCAGTCTCTACACACTTCCCCGGATTTCTCCGGGGTTTGGCTCGGGATTGGCATGCTGAAAGGTCAGCGAAGCGTCCCCCGACTTTGAGCGGAATGACTATATAGGTTTCCCAGTACAGCCCCCAATTGAGGAATCCTGTGCTCTATCCTGCTGAGCTACGTGGACCCACAGGCATTTGCTCGATCTGGATAACCGATCCGATGGTGCCGAGCAACTTCAAAATTGAGCTAAGCTGGCGACAGTGTATCACGACGGGCGCATCAAGGAACCGCGCTCCCGATCCAGGCCTACCTGAACCCCAGGATTTCGAAGACCCGCTGGTTTTGTTCGCGGTTGTCTTTTATCGCTAGGTCAAGCATTTCGCAGAGACGTTTGACTTCGTCGTGGCTCGCGGACGCCGCTTGTAGGTCATCGAAATCTCCGAGCATGTCGACTACTGTGACACGCAGGGCATGCCCGCAGGCACGTACTGTTTGAATTGACAGCTTTAGGTTCCTTATCAAGCGTCCGAGCTCGTCTTCCGAAAGCATTTATGAAAGCCCTTTCATAGTGTTGCGGCGAACGGTCGCTTAAGCCGCGAATTAACCCGGCAGCGTTGGGTAGCTTTTGCTTACCCGTAACACTTCGGTGGGAATGAAAAAACGATATGAAGCAATGGCGAAAATTGCAGTCGGTTGAAAATAAATCAACTGTGGTGCTTGTTTCAGCGTCCAGTGACCTGCGGATTTACCAGCAGGTTGATAGTCACAATAGACGGGCTACGCCGCTGGGATCATCGCAAACGTACCCGTGAACCCGACTCTGATATCGGCAGCTTAATGGGCGACAGGCTTTCTTTTGCATCCTTGGCGCGAATCCTCTAATTGATTACATCAAGAATGGGGGGGTGCTCGTCATGGAAATCAGGAATTGCGGCGACGGTGTGCATCCGCGCGAAGTGGCAGGGGTTGAGCGGTTCAAGGCTGAGCTTCCCCACGGTTGGTATGCATTCACTAATCTCGACTTGGTGCTCGGGGCCGGCAAGGCCCGCGAGATCGACATGATCCTGGTCACAGAACACCGGATATTTCTGATCGACATCAAGGACTGGCATGGGAAAATCGAAGAGCGCGGCGGTCGCTGGATCCAAAATGGAAAGGACAAAGACAGTTCACCTGTCCAGAAGATCAATGGCATCGCCCGCGACATCACGAATCGGTTGATGGCAGAATTAAAGAAGCGACCAGAAACCAAGACTCAGCCGACGCCTCTGATCATCGGCCTTGTTGTATTGACAGCAAAACCAGACATAAGTTCGCTTGGGGGGCTCGAGGCCTCGAAGGTGCTCTACATTGACGAGTTCATCAAGGCGTCGCGATCAGAAGCGAAGTTGAAGGAGCGCTTCGGGGAGGCCTATTATCTTTCGAAGCCCCTTACGGACCCTTTTTGGAAAGACAAACTAAGTCGGTTTTTCAACACCGGCACCAACTCGCCGTTCAAAGGCGGGCGAAAGCGTTTTCAGCGTTTTCTTGCCGAAGAGCATGAGGCGTACGTACACCCAAGCGAGATTTATCGGGAGTTCAACGCCGAGGAGGAAGGCAACAAGGCAAGCCTAGGCGTCGTGCGTATGTGGGACTTTTCGAAGGCGCCAGACGGGCGATTTCAAACGAAAGAGGGTAGGCTCGAGATCGCTGGCCGGGAGCAGCAGGTTTACCATTGGCTTCGAGATCGTAACGGGCAAATTGAGCGTTCGCTCGTCGCTCCGCGAGCCGACGATCCTGACAGAGGACCGGACTACTGGGAGGTTTACGACCGGCAGCGACGCACCAAACGATTGGGCGATTTCGTAGCGAGCGAAATACCCCGGCTTCTTCTGACTGAGCGAATTGAACTTGCACGACAGCTTCTCCGTGCGGTCTCGGGGATGCATGAACAAAACAGTTCCCACTTGGACCTCGGCTCGCACAGTATCTGGCTTGAACTTCCTACTTCTGTTCGCCTTTCGCATCTCATGTCTGCGCGCTTCCCCGAAGGCAAGTCTCTTGGGTCCTCGAGATATCAATTCCTTTCAAGCTCCGCTGTGCCCGAAGACATTTTCGACATGGATCAGGGCCCTAAGAGAAAAGATGTCTATCTCCTTGGTCTCGCTGTTCACCGCCTAATATTTGGCATGGCTGCCAGTGGCGAGCCCGCAGAGTGGCGATCCGACATAGATGCGGAGGGAAAGGTCTCCGTGTTGCACCCATGGTTCGCATCAGCCCTCGCTCTCGACCCTGCGGATCGCTTCGAAGATGCCACCCAGGCACTCGCGACTTTCAACAGGCTTACTGCTTCGAAGCCAAGTTCGACGGCGTCTCTTGCGCGCCTGGAAACGTACCGAGGTCGCATCAAGTCTCAAAGGGAGTTCTTCAGGGCCTATCCTGAAGAAGGAGACCTCCTGTCTGAGAGTGGTAGGTTGGACGCTTGGCGCACGACGACGGATGCCGGACAGGCGGTTGCAAAGCTTTGGAAGCAGCCAGCCTGGGGCGACATTTCGCGAGAATCTGGATCGGTCGAAGCCTTCCTTCGGCGCGCACGTGCGCTACAGGCAGATAGTCTCCCAGGACTCGCCACGGTTCGGGAAGCGCTTTGGCTCGGCGACGCCGTCGGTATTGTTCAAGACTGGGTGGATGGGCGCAGTCTGGACGACGAGCTTTCTGACGTCGCCGAAGCATGGCCGGCAGAAAAAGCCCTTACGCTTGTTCAGCGAATTTTGCGAAATGCGCAGACGCTCCACGACCGAGGTTTCGCGCATGGCGATCTAAAGCCAGCAAACATCGTGTTAAGTCACGGCGCCGAACCGGTCTTGATCGACGCGCTAGATTACTCCCCCTCAATCGACGGCGAGATGGTCACGTCTGAATATGCGCCCGAGATTGGAACAGCATACGAGCGTGACCGCTTTGCCCTCACTAAAATTACCGAAGAAGTCTTGGGTAAGTCAGATATTGCACCTCAACTCGCGGCTGATATTGCCAATGCGATAGAGGAGATCCGCGAAAAAGCGCCCACCTTGTCGACACTCGCTCCGCTCGCTGAGAGCGTTGAGCGGGCAATAGCGACATTAATGGCCCCCAATCCCCGCGAACAAGAGCGGCAGACCATCTCCATATCATGCGTGGGCGCGAAGCTTGGTGAGTTGGAACCTGACGAAGGCTATTTTTTCCTTCGCTTTCACCGCGACCGAGCCGGCCGGCTGATCTTTGCCATACGAGGAGCCGCGGAGGAATTGTCTTTCCGGTTGGACATTGATGGGCGCCCAGTCATAGGGCGCCGTTCAGAACTTGAGCAAGGTTTCATTGCAAGGATTTCAAAGTTCGAGTTCCACATGATCGAAGACGGGTTGGCCGTTACCGATGATCGGACGAACGATTTTTCCGATATCGAGGCATTGCTCGCAGACGCCGATATCGCGGCGCGACTACAAGGGGAGCTCGGCGGGCAGGGACCCGCCAATTCTCCGGCTGAGGTAGCGGCGGAGAATGGCGAGCTGCCACCCCAGGGCGACGAGGCTGAGGACGGGCTTGCCGAAGAAATAGGCGGTGAGGCAAGCGATGAAGGCCTTGCGATCGACGTACCGACGCTTTGGAAAGCGTTGATGGACGCCGAGCAGGAGCTAACGACAGAGGGCGCCGCCACTCTCGACAGCGTGTACAACCGGACGACAAACAGACATGCCGTAGCCATTCGTCTCGATGCCGGCGATTTTGAATTTTCTCGAGAGGACAGGGTCGCTGTGGAGCGCCTGGACCGAAAGGGCAACTGGCGCCGCATCGGCCGGCTCGATCTTGATCGGTCCAAGCCTGATTACGCTGTGATACTTGCAGATGAGACCTCTTCATTTCACGATGGAAGATTGGTCGAGGACGGCCAGCGACTTCGCTTTTTAAGTCACTTCGAGGTTCAAAGTTACAAGCGAAGATCGAGCGCAGTAGAGCGCGTGCTCGAGGGCCTCGCGCGCGCGCCGAACCTTGTGTCTGTTTTCGACACCCGTACAGGCATACTGCCAACGGAGACGTCGGTCGACATTTCTGACGAAAGCCTTAACCTCTACGGATTTAACGACGACCAGCTCGCAGCCTTTCGAAAAGTCGTCTCGATGCGTCCGATCGGATTGCTCCAGGGGCCACCCGGAACCGGAAAAACAAGGTTCATTGCGGCGCTTGCCCATTTCGCGCTGACAAGAGGCCTCGCCCAGAATGTTCTCTTGTCAAGTCAGTCTCACGAGGCTGTAAACACTGCAGCAGAGGCCGTCCTGAAGCTTTTCAGAAGCACCGGAATTCAGCCCGACCTGCTTCGGATCGGCATGAGCGACGGCCAAGTTTCGGAACCTCTCCGACCTTATCACACCGCACATGTCGAGCAAGGATACAAGGATCGCTTCAGCGCGATGTTCGCTGAGCGGCTGGGAATAGCGGGTGCGTCGCTTGGGCTACCGCGAGAGCTCGTCGCGGAAGTGATTGTGCTCGAAAGCCAAGTACATCCCCTCATCGAGGGTCTCGCGGACATTCTCGACAATGATGAGGGCGATACTCAACGTATCAATAGCTTGATCGAGACATTGCGGCAGCACCTCCTAGCGCTCGACGTTGAGATCGAATTTCCTAGCAACAATGGAACAGGGCTGGAGTGGCGAAATCTCACAGGCCGACTTGCTTTGGCGCTCTCGCGGCGGGCCACGAAGCTTCATGGCGTCGGCCTGGACAAGGTGGACAATCTCCGAACTGTAGCGGGCATTGCGAGAGATTTCATCGGAAGTGTATCCCGCGTAAATCGCAGCTTCGATACCTTCCTAGCTGGAACCCGTCAGATTGTGGCCGGCACCTGTGTTGGTCTTGGGCGAAGCTCATTAGGTCTGACCACTACACCCTTCGATTTAGTCATCGTCGATGAAGCGGCTCGCTGTACCGCGGGCGAACTGCTTGTCCCACTCCAGGCGGCACGCTGGGCAGTTCTTGTCGGGGATCAAGCGCAACTCGAACCCCAGCACGACGTAGACGTCGTGACCATGGTCTCGAACCGCACGGCGATCCAGAGGGCCGAAATTAAGCGAAGCGACTTCGAGCGCGTGTTCAACTCTGCCTATGGAAGAGCGGCTGGTGCCAAGCTTCAGATGCAGTACCGTATGCTGCCCCCCATCGGTCAGCTAGTATCCGAGACGTTCTATGGAGATCTCAAACTCTCTGCAGGCCGAACGGCGCCGGAAATCCCACCTGACATGCTGCCGCCCACCCTGGCTTCTCCGTTGACATGGATTTCAACGGACGCTCTTGGGAACCACGGTTTCGAGAAGTCGGCGGCTAGCAGCAAACAGAACCGGGCAGAAGCTGACGCGATCGTTGCCTCCGTTGAAGATTGGTTGAACCATGAACCCTTCCGGGAGTGGCTTACGACGCAGACTACTTACCCGATCGGTATCGGCATCATCTGCATGTATGCCGCACAGCGCGACCTTGTCGAAGCCAAGCTTCGACAGTCCTTGGCCGCTCAGTTCCTAGACCGCCACATCAGAGTTGGTACGGTCGATAGCTACCAGGGCAAAGAAAACCCGATCGTGGTCGTATCGCTGGTTCGAAACAATCTTGACGGCCGCGAGAATGCGGCCGGTCGCAAGACTATTCGAGATGGCTTCCTCAAGATCCCGAACAGGGTGAACGTTGCGGCAAGCCGAGCTATGGATAGGCTAGTTTTCGTCGGAGCGTACCGAAATTGGCATGCCGAGGGACCAATGGGGCGTCTTGTCGCGAGCTTTGCTGACCAGCTTAGCGCCGGGGAGGCGCGAACGCTTGATGCGGAAGAAGTCATCGAGATGTCCAAGAGGCCGGCCGAAGTCTCGCAGCGAGCATCAGAGCAAAAGCCTAAAGCTGGTAGGAGGATGAACTGATGAGCTTAGAAAAGCGATCGACGTTGACGCTGCCCCCACGTGATCAGAGAGTTTCAGAACCAGCAACGTCTGAAATACGCGTTGAGATCGGGACCATCGACGTTTTGCTCCCATGCCGCACTTTTGACATCGCATACAAGGTCGCCGAGCTTGGGGTGGTTAGCCCCACACTCGAGTTCTTGCTAAGACTGGTGAAAGTTGTGCCAGGCCTCGAAGAGGCAGAGATCGCGCAGTTCTTTGGCTTCAGTCTGAACGATTTGAGCTACGTGCTTAATGAGGCGACTGAACCTGGTTATGTTGAGCGACGCAATGGACGCGTGTGGCTAAGACCGTCAGGAGAAGAGCTGTTTCGCGGGGACAGCGACGAACCAAAAATATTTTCCGTACAGGAGCGTCGTCGGGTCGTCGGCTTCGATCTTATGTCCGTCGCACCTCAGACGCAACGTAAGCTGGACAATGTCGAGATGGCGCTCCCTGAATTGGCACTCCGCGATGGTGCCGGCCGCGCCGGCGAAAAGGTCCGCGACAGGTTCAGGCTATTCTTCCGTCAGATAACTGAAAGATCTGACAGATCCCGTAGCGACGAAGTTGACTTATATTCGATCGATCGCATCACTCCCCATGCACGATTTCGAATGCCGGTGCGTATTCGGCTACATTCCACCCTTGAAGATCCAAACTCAGCGGACATCGACCTCTCGTCCTGGCGAGACGCTCATGAAGTTGCTGATCGCAAAGAGGTAGAGAGTGCAGCCGCAGTTTTCGCTAAGTCATGCGAAACCACAACTGCGGCCTCTGAGGCGCCGTCGGCCTACGATCTTCTTCTCGAGTTCGCACCCGATTTCCTGAGGGAGTACACGACACGTAATGGCCTGTCGGTGCGTCGGTATTGGCGAGAGGCGGCAACCCGTGCCGGCGAAGCTCGCGTCGACCGCAAGACGATCCCGATCGCTGGTGCACTTCATCTCCGGGAGAATGCAGAACGTTTGCTCGCTATGCTCGACTACGGCATGCGAGAGAATCCTTCTGATCAGAAACAAATTGTGGTGGTTGCGCCGCAGGTCGAGCATTGGGGCGCAACGTTGGAAAACCGCGAACTGCTCGAGGTCCTGAAGACTAGGCTTAAGGACGCCGGGGGTGAAGACCCGCGTTCTTTATGCATGGCAGCAGGAAGGCCACCGTATTATATTCGACGGACCTTCGACGAGGTGGCATGTGCCGACACTCCACCCTATCCGCGGGCCGTTGAGATACTACTCATTCCTGGGACGATGTGCGCGGTCGTAGTACATTCACCTATCGGTGATGCAGCAGGATATCCTGTTCCGCTTGGGTTTGGGTCGTTCGATCAGAAGGTCGTTCAAGTGGTGACGGACCATGTCGAGGAACGCGAACTGAAATATACTAAGCAGGATGCACTGTAGAAATGGAGTGAACCTCGACGCGGCCCACACCAATCGGAGCCGCGGAACGCGTCGCCTGCAGAAGGCAGAACGATCGATGGCTTGCCGCACTGCCCTGGTGTCATTGAGGTGGCCCTTTGGCTTCGAGGCTCCCGGTAAGAAATCTCACTCACAGGCGCAGTCGGCTGCTTTGATGCATGTCCAGGAGAGACATCGCGTAAGCCTCCGGTGAAGGTGGCAGATCAGGCCGCTTGAGCGTCGACGGTCGGCGGCGTCCAATTCCACAAAGCAACTGCTCCAGCCTGGTAATCGGCGTGTCAGCGGTGCGGGCAATAACGTCGGCCAGCCATACCTGCGAATCGACGGCGTTGAGTTTGCACTCATGATTTGAGTGACCCTAAAGGCTGGATGTTGAGGATGTTCGATGTGGAAGCTAGCGGAGCTGTGCTTAAGGCTCGACACTAACGGGCCTTCCTAACCTTATCACCGACAAACTCGTTGAAAGAAGCCTAGTCTGCGCGTCGCTAGCGCAGCGAACGAAACCCTCTAGGTCGGACACCAGGTGAGCTACCGATATCGGTGTTGTCGGGGCACGTCTTCGACGTCGTAATGCTCCGAGGCCAAGGAGTCGGCTTCCTCCTCGAGATAGGTCTCAGCATCCTCGTATGGCTGAGGAAGTGGCACGGCTCGGCGTCCACGCGAATGGTTCGCACGCGTTCGCCTGTTGTGAAGTTCGAACCTTTTGCCGCCGCGATTTCGCTCATGCGGTAAACTTACCGACCTCTGCAGTCCCTTGTGATCTAGGGCGGATAGACGAACCGGTAAACTCGCCGCCCTTAAAGGCGCTCTATCCTGCTGAGCTACGTGGACACACCATCCCTCCAATAGCCCAGGCCTGCAGTCCCGGCAACCGCTCATTTCTGTAAATCAACATCGACAGTTGCGCATTTCAACAATACGGAAGGAAGCATAGTGGATCTACCAAATGGATGCCTCTCGGTTTTCAGCGGGCACCTCGATCGAGACACTGCTGAATACCTGGCTTTGTCCCATCCCTACGACTGGCCATTTCCAGGAGGACAGTATGGCCGGTTCAGGGGCTGGCTTTGCAAATGTGAAACCATTGAGTTCGAACCAGATGAATACCCTGTCTTAGGGCAGGAGATCGAGGCGGTGTTCGATTTCGCCAGATCGCTCGGATATGGGTGGGTAATGTTTCACGAGTCCGGAAAACGGCACCGCGGGCTTAAAATACACAGAAAGCTCCGAGAGGGCTTCGATCCGTTTCTCTACGGGCTCTTCATGAAGCGCGATCACGAAGACTGGCGCCGAAAAACCAAAGATTGGCTTTGGTCAATCTCGCACAAGGACGACATCGAGTTCTAGGACATCTTCGAAATTTCCGACGGATTCCGTCGATTAATCGCTACGTTTATGTAGCGGTAACGAATGTCATTGTCCATCGTATCTCTTGGTAGGTAATCGGGAAGAATGTCTGTTTCGGTCACAACAACGAGGTAACGAATGCCATGTAGTTCAGCCCCCGAAAGGACACCTGACTCGTATTCCTTCGCTTGAACAAAAGCCTGTTTAAACATTTCGGTGAAGTTGGACTCATCCGCGACCTTCCACTCTGTGAGAACAAGTCCCTCGGACGCCCGATGGTCCGGTTCTTCGAGGGGCTCACCAAAGACGAGATCAGTACGGCCGCGGGCTCCATTGGCTTTGAACGCCATGATGCCGTGCCATAACAGATGGGTAGCGCCGAGTTTTTCGCACTCTGGCTCACCTACCCTGGTCTTGGTGAATGCATCGAGCCATCTCTGTCGGTAGTCAACGTCGACCGCCAGTAGTCGGTTTAGATGCATGAACGCACGTTCGGTACGGCTTCTCAGCAACTGGTCGCGATCTTCAAGAAGGAAACTGATTTCTGTCTCAATCGCAGCAAGCATTATGACTGCCGTCATGGTCTTGCGACGATCGTAAGGCTCTTTCAGCCGACAGAAAGCTTCCTGAAAATCCTCAATTTTGGCCACTGCGAATGGGGGGAGAGCCGTCTTATGGCGATCCGCAAACGCTAAGATCGCATAGCAGCTACTGCGACTCATTGAGGCAAGGTGCTGGTATGCCCCGTTAAGTGTCCTTTTGATCGAACTCTCCGGAATACAATTCCGCCGTCGACCTGAGCCCGGAGACTCCTGCCGATATGGCAGCCCATTCCTGCGAGAAAGACATTTCTTGCCCCTTGTGAAGTCCCGAATTTTATCTGGTAGATTTACCTGTCGCTGAACACATTGCGACGCATGAGGTTTCCGACAAATCGGTAGGTTTTTCGCCCTTAAAGACGCTCTATCCTGCTGAGCTATGGGACCACGTGAGGAATTCCATACAAAAGGCGAGGCGTTTAGCCAAGCCTTTTCCTCTCCTTCATTCCGTCAACCGCTGTTCGGCGAGCCGAACCCAGTATGAAATGCCGTAGGAAATCGCTTCGTCGTCGAAATCGTAATGCGGATTGTGGAGCGCTGCCGTATCGCCGTTGCCGATGAAGATGAAGGCGCCGGGGCGGCGTTTCAGCATGAAAGCGAAATCTTCGCCGGCCATGGTCGGCTCGACATTGGTGTCGACATTCGAGGCGCCCACCACTTCCGTCGCGACGCCGATCGCATGCTCCGTTTCGAGGTCATGATTGAAGGTAACCGGGCACTGGCGGTAATAATCGATCTCCGCCTCGGCGCCGTGGGCACTGACGATACCCTCGACGATCTGGCGGATGCGGTTTTCGGCAAGGTCGCGGGTCGCCTCGCTGAGCGTCCGGACCGTGCCCCAGAGCGTCGCCTGGTCGGGAATGATGTTATAGGCCGTGCCGGCGTCGAAGCGGGTCACCGAAATGACGACCGAATGGACCGGGTCTGCGTTGCGGGCGGCGATCGCCTGCAGGCTGCCGACGAGCTGCGAGCCGATAAAGATCGGGTCGATGGTCTTGTGCGGCTGGGCGGCATGGCCGCCTCGGCCCTTGATGGTGATGGTGAAGCGGTCGGGTGCTGCCATGATGCCGCCCTTGCGGATGGCGAACTGGCCGAGCGGAATGCCGGGCATGTTGTGCATGCCGTAGACTTCCTCGATGCCGAAACGCTCCATCATGCCGTCGTCGACCATCGCCAGCGCGCCGGCGCCGCCCTCTTCGGCCGGCTGGAAGATCAGCGCCACGGTGCCGTTGAAATTGCGGGTTTCCGCGAGGTATTTCGCCGCACCCAGGAGCATCGACGTGTGGCCGTCGTGGCCGCAGGCGTGCATCTTGCCGGGCGTCTTCGAAGCCCAGGGTTTGCCGGTGATTTCGGTGAGCGGCAGGGCGTCCATGTCGGCGCGGAACCCGATCGTGCGGCCACCTGGGCCTTTGCCGCGAATGATGCCGACGACGCCGGTGCGGCCGATGCCGGGCACCACTTCGTCGACGCCGAATTCCTTCAGCTTCTGTTCCACGAAGGAGGCGGTGTTCTCGACCTCGTAAAGAATCTCAGGATTTTCATGAAGATATCGTCGCCACTCGCTGACTTCGCCCTGAAGTTCGGCGGCTCGGTTCAAAATCGGCATAATGTTCCCTGTTGCTGGCTGGTCACGCGGTTATGACAAGTCCTCCCGGCCGGAGTGTGCCTGTCATGATTGACGTAATCAATCTTCTTTGCCATTGCTTGGCCACATACGCCGCATATGCGCCGCACTCGTTAAAGCCGTAACAACGAGGGAAACCCTTGCCGACTTCAAGCCTCCGATCCATGTCTGCCACCCGGTTGATTTCTGCCGTGACGGCCATTGGGCTTTTCGTATCCGCGGGCAGCGCTGCCGCCAATCCGAAGATCGTTGTCGATGCGAAGACCGGCAAGGTGATTGCCCATGAGGACGCCTTCCTGAAATGGTATCCGGCGTCGCTGACCAAGCTGATGACCGCCTACGTTGCCTTCAAGGCCCTGAAGAGCGGCAAGCTCTCGCTCGAGACGCCTGTGGTGATGAGCAAGTGGGCGACCGACCAGCCGGCGAGCAAGATGTATTTCACACCCGGCACGACGATGACGATGGACAACGCGCTGAAGATGATGCTGGTGAAATCGGCCAACGACATGGCGGTTGCGGTGGCCGAGGCCGTCGGGGGCACGCAGGAGCAGTTCGTGGCGATGATGAATGCCCAGGCCAAGGCGCTCGGCATGAGTTCGACCCAATACATCAATCCGCACGGCCTGCCGGGCAAGGGGCAGTTCTCGACGGCCCGGGATCTCGCGCTGCTGACGCTGAGGCTCAAGCAGGATTTCCCGGAATACCAGAGCTATTTTTCGCTTGAGGGCATCGATACCGGCTCCAAGCAATATCCCAATTTCAACACGCTGATCGGCCGGTTCGACGGCGCCGACGGCATGAAGACCGGCTTCATCTGTGCCTCCGGGTTCAACCAGATCGGCTCCGCCACGCGGGACGGTCGCTCGGTGATATCCGTGGTGCTGGGTTCGGACAGCCTCGCCGGCCGAGCCGACGACACCGCCAACCTGCTGCAACAGGGACTGACCTCGACGACGGCCGGGGGCGTGGCACTGCCGGCGCTTGCGCCCTATGGCGATACGGCTGAGGTCAACGACGTCAGCGCCGAGATCTGCAATCCGAAGGCCGCAAAAGTGCGCAGCGAAACGCGTGACGATGCGGGCCGCACCATCCAGCATTCGCCCTATATCCATGAAATGGTCCGGCCGCCCGTCTATGCGCTGCTCGCCCTGCTTTCCGGCGGCGAGGCTCCGCCACCGCCGCCGAAGGGCGCCAAGAAGGCAGCGGTCGCCGCCAATGCCCTCAATGTGCCGATCCCGCAGCCGCGTCCGACATTCTGAACGAGAATAGATCATGTCCTCTGCCCGCAACCGGATTCCCGTCTCCATCCTCACCGGGTTTCTCGGCGCAGGAAAATCGACCCTGCTGAACCGCATCCTGAAGGATCCGAGCACTAGTGATACGGCTGTGATCATCAACGAGTTCGGCGAGGTCGGGATCGACAACTTCCTGGTCGAAGCGTCCGGCGATGCGCTGCTGGAGATTGCCAATGGCTGCCTCTGCTGCACGGTGCGCGGCGAACTGGTGGATTCGCTCGCTTCGATCATGGATGGCATCCAGACCGGCCGTCTGAGGCCGATCCGCCGCATCGTCATCGAAACGACCGGCCTTGCGGACCCGGCGCCGGTCATGCAGTCGGTGATGGGTAACCCGGTCATCGCCCAGAATTTCGAGCTCGACGGCGTCATCACCGTGGTCGATGCGGTGAACGGCGTCTCCACGCTCGACCGTCATCAGGAGGCGGTGAAGCAGGTGGCGGTGGCCGACCGGCTGATCATCTCCAAACAGTCAATGGCGGACGCTTCCCAGTTGGCGGCGCTGAAAAGCCGGCTCGCCGCGCTCAATCCGCGGGCGCTGGTCGTCGATGGAGACAGCGGGGAGGCCGGCACGGCTGCCATTCTGGTGAACGGCCTCTATGACCCGGCGACGAAGATCGCCGATGTCGATCGCTGGCTGCACGACGAGATGGCGAGCGATGCCGAAGAGCATCATCATCACGATCATGACCACGATGATCATCACCACGGGCATGACCATCACCACCATCATCATGACGTGAATCGCCATGGCGACGACATCCGCTCCTTCTCGATCATCCACGACAAGCCGATCGATCCGATGGCGATCGAGATGTTCATCGACCTGCTGCGCTCGGCGCATGGTGAAAAGCTGCTCCGGATGAAGGCGATCGTGGCGCTGTCGGATAATCCCGATCGTCCGCTGGTGCTGCACGGGGTGCAGAGCGTCTTCCATCCGCCGCAGCGCCTGCCGAAATGGCCCGACGGCTCCGACCGGCGCACCCGCATGGTGCTGATCACTCAAGGGTTGGAAGAAGCTTTCGTCTCGGATCTTTTTGCGGCATTTACGGGCCGGCCCCGCGTCGACCGGCCGGACCGCGCGGCGCTGGAGGACAATCCGCTTGCCGTTCCCGGCCTTCGGATGTAGGCCCGCTCAACCCTTGCGGATCAGAAACCGGTGTCCCGTCTCGGTTTTTTCCGAGCGGACCAGTTCGTGGCCTTCCTGATTGCAGAAATGCGGGATGTCGATGCCGGCCAGGGGATCGGTGGTTTCGATCGCAAGCTCTGCGCCGCTTGGCATGCCTTTCAGCCGGCGCCGCGTCTTCAGCACGGGCAGGGGACACTTCAGGCCTCTCAGATCGTAGAGGCCTGCGGTCTCAAAGCTCATTCCTGGCTCCAGAACTTCCAGAACGGCTTTTTCTTTTCTTCGCTGATCGGCGGTGCCGCATAGGCGAGCGGGTTCTGAGCCGGGATCGGAACCGTGGCGGTGGTGCCCTGCGCCGTCGTGACGGTCGGGACCGTACCGGTGCTCTGTGCGCCCGCTGCCGGCAGGCGGTCCTGCTTCATGCGATCGGCGGCGGAACCGGCGCGGAAGGTGACAGGCGAGGCGGAGGCAAGCACGGTATTGGCCGGCTTGTTCTGGGAGGCCATCCGCTTTTCCATCATCTGCTGGAATTCCGACTGGCTCAGCAGCTTGCCGGCTTCGAGCGAGGTTCCGGTCGGCGCATAGGCGATATCGCGGCCCTTGCGCTTGTCGGCGACGACTGCCTTGCGCTCGGCTTCGGTCGGCTCGTACCAAACCTTGCCGTCGAACTTCTCCAGCGCCTTCGCGTAAGTCACCTGGTAGGTCTTTTCGTAGGAGGTCAGCGCAGCCGAGAGGGCCGGCGGAGTGGACATGGGCGGGCAGGCTGAGGCGGGAGCGAAGGTGCCGTTGCTATCGGCCTGCTGGTTGAAGACATACTTCTTTTCGCAGACGTTGACTTCCGGCGGACGCTTGGTGACCTCGAAATGATCGTAGCCGGTCTTCAGCATCTTCCAGAAGTCGAAATTCTGGCTGTCGCGGTGGCGCGCCATGTTCTCTGCCGTCATCCGGAAGGGAAGAGCCTGGAGCTGCACGGAGGTCTGTCCACCCTTGAAGGCGTCGCGGGCGAAGGCGTAGATTTCCAGGACCTGTTCGTCGGTCATCGAGTAGCAGCCGGAGGACGAACAGGCGCCGTGGATCATCAGGTTCGATCCGCTGCGGCCGTTTGCGGCATCGTAGCGGTTCGGGAAGCCGGTGTTGATGGCGAGGTAATATTTGGAATTCGGGTTCAGATGCGCCGGCGTCAGGTTATAGAAGCCTTCCGGAGCCTGGCGGTCGCCTTCCTTGACCTTGGGGCCGAGCTTCCCGGACCAGGCGCAGATGTCGTAGCTCTTAATCACCTCGAAGCGGTTGTCGGCCCTCGCCTTCCAGACTTCCAGCTTGCCCTCTTCCTTGAGGATGCGGATCATGATCGGCGAATTGCGCGGCATGTCCTTCTTCTGCATCTCGGCGAGAATGCTCGAAGGCAGGGGCTGCTCGACCTTGTTCTTGACGCTCTTCAGGTCGACGCTCGCGGAATCGAGCGTATCGTTGCAGCCCGTCAGGGCTGTTGCCACGAGGAGGGCGAAAGCGATGTGTTTCAGGCGCATCGAGACGGACCACATAGACTTGGAACGACGAACGAATTCGGTACAGGACTTCTAGGAATAAAGCGGTAATCTTTACATATTCTTAACCGCTTGCGCCGGCCTGTCCAGCAAAACCGCCCAGGCCCCAATGTTATCAGCAATATGGCCAAATTTGGCTATTTGAGCGGCGGACAGCCGGAGATCACAGATTACGGCCGATATCGAGGAATTTCTGCCGGCGTGCAGCCCGGACTTCCTCGCCCGAAAGCCTGCCGAGATCTTCCAGCGCCGAAGCGATGACCTTGCCCGTCGCGGTGATGACGGCCTCGGGCTCGCGATGCGCCCCGCCGACTGGCTCCGGGATGATGTCGTCGATGATGCCGAGACCCTTCAGGTCTTCGGCGGTGATCTTCATGTTGGTCGCAGCCTCGCGGGCGCGGGTCGAATCGCGCCAGAGGATCGATGCCGCGCCTTCCGGCGAGATGACCGAATAGATCGAATGTTCGAGCATGTAGACGCGGTTGCCGGTGGCAATCGCAATCGCGCCGCCGGAGCCGCCTTCGCCGATCACGACCGAAACCATCGGAACCTTCAGGCCCAGGCACATTTCGGTCGAGCGGGCGATCGCCTCCGCCTGGCCGCGCTCCTCGGCGCCGACGCCGGGATAGGCGCCTGCAGTGTCGATGAGGGTGATGACCGGCAAGTGGAAACGATCAGCCATTTCCATGACGCGGATTGCCTTGCGATAGCCTTCCGGACGCGCGCTGCCGAAATTGTGCTTGAGACGCGTCTTGGTGTCATGGCCCTTTTCCTGGCCGATGACGGCGACGGGCATGCCGTTGAAGCGGGCAAGGCCGGCCTGGATGGCGGCGTCCTCGCCGAAATTGCGGTCGCCGGCGAGCGGCGTGAAATCGGTGAACAAGTGGGCGGAGTAATCGAGGAAATGCGGTCGCTGCGGATGGCGCGCGACCTGCGTTTTCTCCCAGGCGCCAAGCTTGGAATAGATTTCCCTTGTGGCTTCCCTGACCCGGGTCTCCAACCTGCCGATTTCCTCGGACGTATCGATGCTTTCGTCCTCAGAGGCGAGCTTTTTAAGCTCGTGAATCTTGCCTTCGAGATCCGAGATTGGCTTTTCGAAATCGAGATAAGTCTGCATGAGAGCCGGTTTCCGGTTGTTTTATCTCAGGAACACGGAGTTCCCATTTTGTGTTTGGGGCCTCTAATCCCGGTTTTTGGCCTGTTTTGCAAGAGGGTGGTGTGTTTGAACCAGCTCTCGCAGCCTTTCTTCCAGTACATGCGTGTAGATTTGAGTGGTGGAAATGTCGGAATGGCCGAGCAGTTCCTGCACAACGCGAAGGTCTGCCCCGTTCTGGAGGAGGTGGCTTGCGAAGGCATGGCGCATCACATGGGGAGATATCGTGGCAGCCCTAAGTCCGGCGCGCGCCGCCAGACCCTTGAGGTCGCGGGCAAACACCTGCCTCGGCAGATAGCCCCCTTTGCCGGCCGAAGGAAACAGCCACGGGCTGTCGCCGGTCTTTGCGAGTGCCAGCCGCCGGACCTCGCCATAGGATGCGACGGCCGCGATCGCAGAACGGGAAAGCGGCACGAGGCGCTCCTTGTTGCCCTTGCCGCGGATGATCAGGAAACGGCCCTCCTGGTCGAGAACCTTGATCGGCAGCGATACCAGTTCGCTGACGCGCATGCCGGTCGCGTAGAGCAGTTCGAGCAGCGCCAGCATTCTGAGACGCCCGAGCTGGTCCGGCCCGGGTTCGCCGGCCTCCCTGGCAGCGAGGTCAAGCAGGCGCGTCACCTCGTCCTCGCTCATGATCTTCGGCAGTGAACGGCCTTTTTTCGGCGCGTCCAGGATCGCGGTCGGGTCATCGCCGCGCAGGCCCTCGGCATAGAGGAATTTGTAGAACTGCCGCATCGCCGACAGTTTTCTTGCCTGGGACGAAGCGGCAAAACCCTGGGCGCCGAGATGGGCGAGATAGGCGGAGAGACTGGCGCTTTCAGCCGTCAGGGCCGAGGTGTTGCTGGCAACGAGGAAGGACTGCAGATCTTCGAGGTCGCGTTCGTAAGAGGTGAGCGTGTTGCCGGCGGCTCCCCGCTCGGCGCTCATCATTTCGAGAAAGGCTTCGATATGAGCTCGGGAAAGATCGGCCATGTTCCCTGCCGTTATTGTTTCGGCGCTGCCGGGTTCAACCTCTCGGAAGGAATGCGCACCGTCACATCGCGCTCGTGCGGGTCCACCAGCATGACGAGAGCCACCATGCTTCCATAAACGATGCCTGCGATCGCCGCCAGCACGAAGAGGAAACGGAAAAGGGTGGGCATTCACGACTCCTGGGGTTGCGTCGCAATATATCGATAAAGGTTTACATATCGGCAAGAACAAACAATCCCCCGCATTCTTTGAGGGTTGCGACGGCTTGACGCTGCCGATGCATTTGTCGATACCGTTTTCTCGAAACGGACTTAACGATGACAGAAGCCGCAACCTCCGCCGCACCCGTCCTCAGCGAAAAGGCGCGCGCCGTTCTCGGCAAGCGCAACCTGATCTTCGTCGGGCTGATGGGGGCGGGCAAATCGGCTATCGGCCGGCTGGTGGCGCAGAGCCTTTCGATTCCCTTCATCGATACAGATGCGGAGATCGAGAAGGTTTCCCGCATGACCATCAGCGAACTTTTTGCGGCTTATGGCGAAACGGAGTTCCGGGCATTGGAAACTAGGGTCATCGAGCGGCTGCTGAGGGGCGGCCCGCGCGTGGTTTCGACCGGCGGCGGCGCCTTCATCAATGAGAACACCCGCCACCAGATCAAGATCGGCGGCATTTCCATTTGGCTGAAGGCAGATCTCGACGTTTTGTGGGAACGGGTGAACAAACGCGACCACCGGCCGTTGCTGAAGACCGAGAACCCCAAGCAGACGCTCGAAAATCTGATGATCCAGCGTTATCCGATCTATGCCGAGGCCGACGTAACGGTGCGGTCCGAAAATGTCCGCAAGGACGTAGTGGTCAACGAGGTGCTCTCCGCGGTGGCCAATCTGTCCGGCGAAGATGAATTGCCCAGCGAAGGTGAATTGCAATGAACATGTCTTCCCGATCCGAGGGCCGTAACGCCGAGCGTTTGGTGCACGTGCCGCTCGGCGAACGGGCCTATGACATCCTGATCGGCCCCGGCCTGATCACGCGTGCCGGCGGCGAGATCACCGCGCGGCTGAAGGGCCGCAAGGCAGCCATCGTCACTGACGAGCACGTCGCGCCGCTTTATCTCGAAGCGCTGATGGACAGCCTGCAGACGGACGGGATCGAAGCCGTGTCGCTGACGCTTCCGGCCGGCGAAAAGACCAAGAGTTTCGAACATCTGGCAACGGTCACCGACATGGTGCTGTCGGCCCGTATCGAACGCAACGACGCGGTCATAGCGCTCGGCGGCGGCGTGATCGGCGATCTTGCCGGTTTTGCGGCCGGCATCGTCCGGCGCGGCGTACGCTTCGTGCAGATCCCGACCTCGCTTCTGGCGCAGGTCGATTCGTCGGTCGGAGGCAAGACCGGTATCAACACCCGCCACGGCAAGAACCTGCTCGGCGTCTTCCATCAGCCGGACCTCGTTCTCGCCGATACCGCGGTGCTTGATTCGCTCTCCCAGCGCGAATTCCGGGCCGGTTATGCGGAAGTAGCGAAATACGGACTGATCGACCAGCCGGATTTCTTCGCGTGGCTCGAAAAGAACTGGAAAGCCGTATTTGCCGGCGGCCCGGAGCGGATCGAGGCGATTGCGATCAGCTGCCAGGCGAAATCCGACGTGGTGGTCGAGGACGAGCGTGAGACCGGCCGGCGGGCGTTGCTCAATCTCGGCCACACGTTCGGCCATGCGCTGGAAGCGGCGACCGAATATGACAGCCGCCGCCTGGTGCACGGCGAGGGCGTGGCGATCGGCATGGTGCTGGCACATCAGTTCTCGGCGCGCCTGAACCTTGCAAGCCCGGACGACGCGGCGCGGGTGACGGCCCATCTCAAGGCCGTCGGCCTGCCCACGTCGATGAGCGATATTCCCGGAAAACTGCCGCCGACCGAAAAGCTGCTCGATGCGATTGCGCAGGACAAGAAGGTGATGAGCGGCAAGCTCACCTTCATCCTCACCCATGGCATCGGCCAGTCCTTCGTCGCCAACGACGTGCCGTCGTCCGAAGTCTTGAGTTTCCTGGAGGAAAAGCGGCCGAAATGACGTCCAAACAGGGCCTCAAGTCGCGTGCTGTCAACGCGGTGATCCGCGGGTTTCTTCGTGCGCTCGGCGTTTCCCTGTCGGAACAAACCCTGGCGCTTTCCAGCCATGACGATCTGCACGCCGCTCTCGATATCGTTCATCGCGACGGAAATTTCGAAAAGCAGGACCGTGACCGGCTGAACGGCCTCTTCGAACTCGAGGAGCTCGAAGTCTCCGACGTGATGCGGCACCGCACGGTTATGCGGGCGGTCAATGCCGACGACCCGCCGGAAGTGGCGGTGCGCACCGTGCTTGAAAGCCCCTATACGCGCATGCCGCTCTGGCGCAATTCGACCGAGAACATCATCGGCGTCGTCCACGCCAAGGATCTGCTGCGGGCGCTCGCCGAGCCGAATGTCGAGCCGGAAAACCTCGACATCGTCAAGATCGCCCAGAAGCCGTGGTTCGTGCCGGACAGCACCAGCCTCAAGGACCAGCTCAGCGCCTTCCTGCGGCGCAAGGGGCATTTCGCGGTCGTCGTCGACGAATATGGCGAGGTGCAGGGCATCGTCACGCTCGAAGACATTCTTGAGGAGATCGTCGGCGATATCGCCGACGAGCACGATATCGAGATCCAGGGCGTGCGCCAGGAAGCGGACGGTTCGATCGTCGTCGACGGTTCGGTGCCGATCCGCGACCTGAATCGGGCGCTCGACTGGAGCCTGCCGGATGCGGAAGCAACCACGATCGCCGGCCTCGTCATCCACGAGTCGAAGCTGATCCCGGAAGAACGGCAGGCGTTTACGTTCTATGGGAAGCGTTTCACGGTGATGAAGCGGGAGAAGAACCGGATTACGCGGCTAAGGATCAGGCCTGCGGAAGATGTGACGCTGCCGGCGGAGTAGTCGTCCGTTTCGCGACAGCCTTTCAGTCTAGCGCTGAGTTGGCGGTTTTCGGCCCGAAGCGGACATCAAATACACCCGGTTTTGCATCTGCGAGATATTGAGAGCGCCAGCTCGCTGTGGATCGCAAATCTGACCCTATTGACCGCACATCACCGAAACCGGAGGTTGATATCCGGGGACGAATCAGCCGCGCAACGCTGCGCGTTTTTAGATGTGGGGCTTTTCATGAAGGTAATTCTCGAAAGACTTTTGAGCCTGCTGCTCGCATGCAGCATCGTACTGGGGTTTTTCGGATCAGCCGCGAATGCACGATTTATCTCGCCTGACCCCATGGACCCGACCATGCTGGGTGTAGGCACAAACCGATACGCCTATTCGGAAAATGACCCGATCAACAAAAGTGACCCAAATGGTCACGCGGCGGGAGCTGCTGCGGCCGGAGGGTTCTTTGATGCAGTTGGAGCAGCGATAGGCGGTTTCCTCTCATCATTAGGATTCAGCAGCGGAACCACTGCGGCGGTAGGAGCGGGAATCGCGACGACAGGTGCAGTGCTCGGTGTTGTCGCCATCGCTGCCTATCCTACAGAGATGGGCAACGGGGAAATGAGGGATGATGCCAAGGCAAACACTCAAGGAGCCGTTACCGGAACGCCTGATCCCGATGACGACAAAGATAAAGATAAAGATAAAGATAAAGATAAACAGGAGGCAAAGGCTGAAAGCTCTAACAAATGGCAGGCCGATTCGATAAAAAATCAAGAAAAGCTTGAGAGGCAAATGGAGCAACGAGGATGGACGCATAAACAAATTGATGAGGCTGTACAAAACGGAAAGCAGCATCCAGCCACTAATTATCAGACGGGTGGAGCAGCAACCCGCTATGAGCACCCCGAAACGGGCCGCTCAGTAATTATTGACAATACAACTAAAGGCGTAATTCAGGTTGGCGGCGATGGCTTCAAATTCTAAAAGCGACTTGTTTGTTATTCACGTTAAGCTAACGGATGAACCTGTCCCGGTGTGGCGGCCCGTAGAGGCAACGAAAAATCCTGATGGCAGCTATTTAATTACCCCACAGACTATACCGGATTTTGAAGAATGGGAATTTTTACCCGGTGATAGTGTAGCTGTTGAAGAGCGGAACAATGAACAGGGCCGGTACTTTATCGCAACGCGATTGCGCGATAAAATCTGAAGTAGTCATCAATCGAATATCGTTCCATTATGGGCGGTTATCTGATCCGTGACCGCTATTGGCTCCAAACGGCCGCTACACCCCCAGCTATTGGAAAAACGGCCGGGCTGGTCAAGGCGATTTCCCACAATGAGCGATGCCCCTACCTTGGCCTCTCACCCCGCCATCCCTATCTAAGCCCAGCTACCAGCGTGTCGGCTCGCCCGGTGCCGCAGCCTCCACCGCGAGCGCATGCAGCCCGGCGTCGAGTTCCGGCTTCAGCAGGGCATTCACCGTCCGATGCCGGTCGAGCCGGCTCATTCCGGAGAACTTTTTCGAAACGATGCGGACCCGCATATGGGTCTCGCCGGTTCCGGTGATGTCGGGCTGATGGCCGGCGTGCTGATGGCTTTCATCGATGACGACCAGCCGTTCCGGTTCGAGATTGTCGGTGAGCGTGATTTCGATCCGGGATTTGACGGACATTTCGGTCTCCGTTGCGACGCAAAAGGGGCATCCCACAAACCAGTAAGAAAGAACTTTGTCAATTCTTGCCGCGCCCTGTTCGTCGCCCCATAATGAGGGCCTTATGAAACTAGATTCCAAATATTTCGACCGCATCCGGACGCGCAAGAACAGGCAGCAGGAAGCTGTGCCTGAAGCGCCCACTTGCCAATGGGACGGGTGCGACAAACCCGGCGTCCATCGTGCACCCGTTGGCCGCAACGCGGAAGGCCAGTTCTTTCTGTTCTGTTTCGAACACGTCAGGGAATACAACAAGGGCTATAACTATTTCTCCGGCCTCTCGGACAGCGAGATCGCCCGTTACCAGAAAGAGGCGATCACCGGCCATCGCCCGACCTGGACTGTCGGCGTCAACAAGGCCGCCAAGGATGCCCCGCTTCATTCGACGGCGCGTTCGGGGGCTGCCGGCGCCACCGGCGCCCAGCAGCGCTTCAGGGATCCGTTCGGCTTCGTGTCCAGTGCGCGGGCGGCCGGCCCCCGTTTCCAGACGCAGGGGCGCAAGCTGAAGACATTGGAAGCCAAAGCCTTCGATACGATGGAGTTGGCGGCCAATGCGTCGGCTGCGGAGATCAAGACCCGCTACAAGGAACTAGTCAAGAAACATCATCCGGATGCGAATGGCGGCGACCGCGGTTCGGAAGAACGTTTTCGTGCCGTCATTCAAGCATATCAGTTGTTGAAGCAGGCGGGTTTCTGCTAAGCCGTAAAAATTATGGCAGTAAGGATGACGGCCGGGCGGCGGCTCGCGCCTTGGAGAGACGATGAGTAAGATTGATCTAGATATTTCCAACCTTCCCGACACCACCGTTTCGGTCAGGGAAGTCTTCGGCATCGACAGCGATATCAGGGTTCCGGCATATAGCAGCGGCGACCCCTACGTACCGGATCTCGACCCGGACTACTTGTTCGACCGCGATACGACGCTCGCCATTCTCGCCGGCTTTGCACATAACCGACGCGTCATGGTGTCCGGCTTCCACGGCACCGGCAAGTCCACCCATATCGAGCAGGTCGCAGCTCGCCTCAACTGGCCGTGCGTGCGTATCAACCTCGACAGCCATGTCAGCCGTATCGATCTCGTCGGCAAGGACGCGATCGTCCTGAAGGATGGCAAGCAGGTCACCGAATTCAAGGACGGCATCCTGCCCTGGGCCTACCAGCATAATGTCGCGCTCGTCTTCGACGAATACGATGCCGGCCGCCCGGACGTCATGTTCGTCATCCAGCGCGTTCTGGAATCCTCCGGCCGCCTGACCCTGCTCGACCAGAGCCGTGTCATCCGTCCTCACCCGGCATTCCGCATCTTCGCGACCGCCAACACGGTCGGCCTCGGCGATACGACCGGCCTTTATCACGGCACGCAGCAGATCAACCAGGCACAGATGGACCGCTGGTCGATCGTGACGACGCTGAACTATCTGCCGCACCAGAAGGAAGTCGACATCGTCGCCGCCAAGGTCAAGTCCTTCGGTCGCACGGCCGAGGGCCGCGAGACGGTGTCGAAGATGGTGCGCGTCGCGGATCTTACCCGTTCGGCCTTCATCAACGGCGATCTCTCGACCGTCATGAGCCCGCGTACCGTCATTACCTGGGCGGAAAACGCCGAGATCTTCGGTGACATTGCATTCGCCTTCCGCATCACCTTCCTCAACAAGTGCGACGAACTGGAACGCACGCTGGTCGCCGAACAGTACCAGCGTGCCTTCGGCGTCGAGCTGAAGGAAAGTGCCGCCAACATCGTCCTCGGAGCCTAAGCGGAGACGAGATCATGGCAGGTCGCGGAGACAATTCGAAAGCCAAATCCGGCGGTCCGGTCGATACCGAACCGTTGCGGCGGGCAATTACCGGCTGCGTGCGTTCCATCGCCGGTGACGCGGAAGTCGAGGTCACGTTCGCCAACGAGCGTCCGGGCCTTGCCGGCGAGCGCATCCGCCTGCCGGAAATCTCCAAGCGGCCGACCGCACACGAGCTCGCGGTGACCCGCGGGCTCGGCGATTCCATGGCGCTTCGGATCGCCTGCCACGATACCAACGTGCATGCCAGCATGTCGCCGCAGGGCGCCGACGCACGCGTCGTCTTCGACGCCGTCGAGCAGGCGCGCGTCGAGTCGATTGGCGCATTGCGGATGGCCGGCATGGCGTCGAACCTCAGTTCAATGCATGCGGAAAAATACTCGAAGGCGAATTTCTCTGGCGTTGAACGGCAGGAAGACGCGCCGATCGGCGAGGCGGTCGCCATGCTGGTGCGCGAAAAGCTGACCGGCATCAAGCCGCCGCCGAGCGCCGGCAAGGTGCTCGATCTCTGGCGTCCGTTCATCGAGGACAAGGCGGCTGGCGATCTCGACAACCTCCGCAACGTGATCGAGGACCAGCAGGCGTTCGCCAAGCTGGTGCGGCACATGCTGACCTCCATGCAGATGGCGGAGGAGTTTGCCGACGACGATACCGATCCGGAGGAGATGGAGAACCCGGACCAGGAGGACCAGCCGCGCAGCAACGAGACCGAGAACGACGAGGTCGAGGAAGAGGCCGGCTCCGACGCTGCACCTGCCGAGCAGAGCGACGCTTCCGACGAGGAAATGGACGACGGCGAGATGGACGGCGCGGAAATGTCCGACGACGACATGTCGGACGATAGCGACGAACATTCCGAGACGCCCGGCGAGACCCGGCGGCCCAACAGTCCGTTCGACGATTTCAACGAGAAGGTCGACTACAAGATCTTCACCCAGGAATTCGACGAGGAAATCACGGCCGAGGAGCTTTGCGACGAAGCGGAGCTCGACCGGCTGCGGGCCTTCCTCGACAAGCAGCTTGCCCATCTCCAGGGTGCCGTCGGCCGGCTTGCCAACCGCCTGCAGCGCCGCCTGATGGCGCAGCAGAACCGCTCCTGGGACTTCGATCTGGAAGAGGGGTATCTCGATCCGGCCCGTCTGGTGCGCCTGATCATCGACCCCATGCAGCCACTCTCCTTCAAGAAGGAGCGCGACACGCAGTTCCGCGATACGGTCGTGACCTTGGTCATCGACAATTCCGGCTCGATGCGCGGCCGGCCGATCACGGTCGCTGCCACCTGCGCCGATATCCTGGCCCGCACGCTGGAGCGCTGCGGCGTCAAGGTCGAGATCCTCGGCTTTACCACCAAGGCCTGGAAGGGCGGGCAGGCGCGCGAAAAGTGGCTGGCGAGCGGCAAACCGCCGACGCCCGGCCGCCTCAACGACCTGCGCCATATCGTCTACAAGTCGGCGGATGCGCCGTGGCGCCGTTCACGCCGCAATCTCGGCCTGATGATGCGCGAAGGCCTGCTCAAGGAAAACATCGACGGCGAAGCGCTGATGTGGGCGCATAACCGCCTGATCGCCCGCCGCGAGCAGCGCAAGATCCTGATGATGATTTCGGATGGCGCGCCGGTCGACGATTCGACGCTGTCGGTCAATCCGGGCAATTATCTCGAGCGGCATCTTCGCGCCGTGATCGAGCAGATCGAGACGCGCTCGCCGGTGGAGCTGCTGGCAATCGGCATCGGCCATGATGTGACGCGCTACTATCGCAAGGCCGTGACCATCGTTGATGCGGACGAGCTTGCCGGCGCGATGACCGAGCAGCTCGCCGAACTGTTTGCGGAAAACGGCAGGCAGCAGGGCCGCATGCGACGGGCCAGCTGAGGTCGGCCGCTTGAAACTTTCCCGCCTCGTCGTCTGGGCCGGCCTTTTTGGCGCCATCGCTTCCCCGGTGGCGCCGGCTACCGAAAATATCTCGGTCAGGGCGCGCGCGATCACCGAATTCAAGCGTGGTTCGGCGGAAACACGCTTTGGATCGCTCGAATTTCTCGGTGGAATCGAATTTTCATCGTCCGATAGCCGGCTGCAGTCGTTGTCGAGCATCCGCTTTCGCGCCGATGGCGAAAGGTTCGTGTCGGTGCTTGATACCGGTTCGTGGCTGACCGGCCGCATCGAGCGGGATGCCAAGGGGCGCCTCGCCAACCTCGCCGATCTCGCCATCAATCCGATCCTCATCCGCGGCGGACGGGTCGGTTCGAAATATACGTCCGACGCCGAGGGTCTGGCGCTGAGGGATGGCCAGGCGATCGTCAGCTTCGAGCAGCTGCATCGCGTCGATGCCTATCCCGATCCGGGGTTCGAGATCTCTGTTCCCCTGAAAAGCCTCGATCTGCCGATCCCCCGCCACGAGTTCCGGATGAATGCGGGCATGGAGACGGTGGCGGTCTCGCCCCAGGCCAGTCCGCTCAAGGGATCGCCCATCGTGGTCACCGAGCATAGCCTCGATGACCAGGGGAACCTTTTCGCCGCGATCCTGGAAGGGCCGCTCAAGGGCGTGTTCACGGTGGTGCGGCACGATCCGTTCGACGCGACCGATGGCGCCTTCCTGCCGAACGGCGACTTCCTGCTGCTCGAACGCCGCTTCAGCTTTCTCGGCGGTCTCGGCATGCGCATCCGCCTCATCAAGGGCGACAGCATCCGCCCCGGCGCCGTCGTCGACGGCGAAGTGCTGGTCGATGCCGACATGGGTTATGCCATCGACAACATGGAAGGGCTCGACGTCATCACCGGGCCGGAGGGCAAGCCGCATCTGATCCTGATTTCGGATGACAACGGCAATCTGCTGCAGCGTAACGTGATGCTGGAATTCCGCCTGACGCAATGATGCCAGGCGGAATGTCGGCGCTTGAGTTTTAGCGGGCCGGAGCGACCTGCGGCATCGGCTTCAGCACGTTCATCAGTGCGCCATAGGGCAGAAGCAGGACGACGCCGACCAGAATCTTGACCACGAGGTCGCCGAGCGCCCAAGAGATCCAGCGCGGGGCCACTGCGGCAAACGCGCCGAGGATTGGTGCAGACTGGATGGCGAAATCCTCGTTCGGGCCGATGAAGGCGAAGAGCGGGGCGAAGGCCAGCGAGAAGAACAGGATCGTATCGATCACGGTGCCGATCAGCGATGCCGCCAGCGGCGCCTTCCACCAGGTCTTGCGGCGCAGTTCATTGAACACCGAGATGTCGAGAAGCTGGCCGATCAGGAAGGCTGTGCCGGATGCGATGGCGATGCGCGGAACGGAAATCCAGAAGGACAGCGCGACGCCGACGACGAAACCGACAAGTACGACGCGTCGCGCAATCGAGGGACCGAACTGGCGATTGGTGAGGTCAGTGATCAGGAATGCGACGGGATAGGTGAACGCGCCCCAGGTGAGGAGATCGCCAAGGGCGATGCCCCAGAGCGTTCCCGTGACCGGAAACTGCACCAGGAAATTCGAGGCGCCGACGATGGCCGCCATCAGCAGGGCATAGATGAAAGTATAGCGTGAGTTCAGCATTTTTTTATCCTGGGTGATGCCACCAGTTGGAGTTTTATGAAGGCCAAGAGAAAAGGCCTGGCCGGTATTACCCGTTCAAGCCTTGTTCAAAGCCGGATGATTTGTCGTCAGACCGATTAGGCCGCAGCAGCGACTTCGGCGGTCTTCTTGACGATCTGGCGGCGCAGCAGGCGAGCGCGCATCGACAGTTCGGTCTCGTCGGACTTCAACAGGAAGGCATCGAGGCCGCCACGATGTTCGACGGAGCGCAGAGCGTGCGCCGAAACGCGCAGGCGATAACGCTGGCCGAGAGCGTCGGAGATCAACGTGACCTGGCACAGGTTCGGCAGGAACCGACGGCGGGTCTTGTTGTTGGCGTGGCTTACGTTGTTGCCGGTCAGAACGCCCTTACCGGTCAGTTCGCACACACGAGACATGGATACACCTTTGTTCTTCTGCAATCGGATGGTACTTCCGGACAATGTCCGGTGCGCCGATCCAACTGGTCCTGAGTGGAAAGTTGCGGTTCTATAGTCAGTGGGGCTCGTCGCGTCAAGCCAAAACCTTGGCCTAACCCTAAGAGAATCCGCTGCCAGTGCCCTGGCGCCGCTATTTTCTTGCCATGATGCACCGTCTATATGTCTCCAGGAAGACGCTTTTCGGCGTCCTCATCGGTCAGGGCAGAATCATGAACCTTCACGGCTGTTTCGTCAGTGCCTTCGTGCTCGTCTTCGGGTTCACGACCGTTCCGCTCGGCTCGGCGGAAATCCGGCATGTCAGCGAATACGATATTTCGCTCGGGATACTGCCGATCGCAAAGGCGTCATTCGCGAGCGAATTCAACAGCAGCGATTACAAGATCACCGGCACGTTCAAATCGGCCGGGATCGTCAACATCATCAGCCGCATCTCCGCCGAGACCAGCGTCAGCGGGCGAATGCAGGCCGACAAGCTGCAGGCCGATCGCTACAACCTCGTCTACAGCGCCGGCCGGCGCACGCGTGTCTACGACGTCGAGTACCGCAACGGCAATGTCACCGAGACGACTGTCAAGCCCGAGCCGACCCGCAATCCGGAAACCTGGATTCCCGTGACGGACAAGGACCTGCACGCGGTTCTCGACCCGTTGAGTGGCCTCATCTTCCCGGGCGACGCCAAGGTCTGCCCCAGTCGGCTGCCGATCTACGATGGCGAGTCGCGCATGGACCTGGTGTTGACGCCGAAGGGCACCAGGCCGTTTTCGACTGACGGTTTCAAGGGTGAGGCGATCGTCTGTTCGATCCGCTACCTTCCGAGGTCGGGCTTCAAGCGCGGGCGCAGCGATATCGAATATTTGCGCAAGACGCCGATGGAAATCTGGTTTGCCAAAGCGCAATCGGTAAATGTATATGCTCCAGTCTACGCCGTCATCCCGACAAGGATGGGGCAGGTTTACGTGACGGCCGTCAAGTATGGCGGTTGAATAAGGCGCCCGCCCGGGCGCCCAAGGGGGCAGGGGTGAAAATCCGGGGAACGTTGATCGGTTTTACGGCGATCCTGATGTGGTCGCTGCTGGCCCTGATGACGGCTGCATCCGGAAAAGTGCCGCCTTTCCAGATGAGCGCGATGACGTTCGCGATCGGCAGCCTGCCGGGCATCGTGCTTTTTATCGTCAGGCCCGAGCGTATCGCGCTCCTGAAGCAGCCGCCGAAGGTTTGGATCACCGGCATCGGCGGCCTATTCGGTTATCATTTTCTGTATTTCACGGCGCTCCGCAACGCACCGGCCGTCGAGGCGGGGCTGATCGCCTATCTCTGGCCGCTGTTCATCGTCGTCGGTTCGGCCCTGCTGCCGGGAGAAAGGCTGCGCTGGTATCACGTGGCTGGTGCGGTCGCCGGGCTCTGCGGCACGATCGCCATCGTTTCCCGCAACGGACTTGCCTTCGACGACGCCTATCTCATGGGTTATGGCGCCGCCTTTCTCTGCGCCTTCACCTGGTCGGGCTATTCGCTGCTGACGCGGCGCTTCGACCGGGTTTCGACCGATGTCGTCACCGGTTTCTGCCTCGGCACCTCGCTGCTGTCGCTGATCTGCCATCTGGCGCTTGAGACAACCGTCTGGCCGGCTAATGGCGGCGAGTGGGCGGCGGTGGTTGGGCTTGGTCTGCTGCCGGTCGGCGCGGCCTTCTATGCCTGGGACTACGGTGTCAAGAGTGGGGATATCCAGATCATCGGCGCGGCCAGTTATGCGGCGCCGCTGCTGTCGACGCTGATCCTGGTCGCATCGGGTTTTGCCGAAGCGAACTGGAACATCCTGTTGGCCTGCCTGCTGATCACCGGAGGGGCGGTGCTGGCGGCGCGGGATATGTTCCGGCCGAAGCCAATTGCGGAAGCCGCGGCCGAATAGGCGTTCCTGAAAGGGTCGGGGACGTGGGGGAAGAGATGTATCTGTCGTTATGGGCGGTGCTTGCCGCCTCGATCGCGCTTGCGATCCATTATTTCCGCTGGCTGAAAAGGCCGGCGAGCCATCTTCGTGCGGTGTTGAAGACCATACCGGTCCTGCTGCTTGTGCTCTACGCCGGTCTTTCCGGCGCCCCGGCGCTGTTCGTCGCAGCGCTGGCGCTCGGTGCACTCGGAGACGCCTGCCTTGCCTACGAGGGAGAGCCAGCCTTCGTCGCCGGGCTCGCGGCCTTCCTCGCTTCGCATATTGCCTATGCGGCGCTGTTCTGGCCGTCGATAGAACCGAGCCTACTCGTCGCCTCCGCATGGCGTTATACGGCGGCATGGATCTTCGTGGTGCTGACGGGCATGACGTTTTTCATGCTGTGGCGCCCTGCCGGACGGCTCGCCATCCCCGTCGCCGCCTATGGGGTCGCGATCCTCGCCATGGCACTTTCGGCGCTGGCGGTGAAGCCGATCCTGCCGGCGGCCGGTGCTGCGCTGTTCGTCATGTCCGACACCGCACTGGCGGTCCAGAAATTCCTGGTCAAGCCGGATGCGCCTGTCATGGCGAGGCTGAAGCCATTCGTGTGGGGCACTTACTTCACGGCACAGCTGATCTTTACGTTGGCAATTGCCGGCCTGCCGTTGTCTTAGACCGACGGTTCCCATCCGGGCGGAGCCATCTCGAAGCTCGAAAACTGAAAGCCTGGCGCGACCGTGCAACCCACCAGCGTGAACCGGCCAAGCGGTTCCGCCGCCTGCCAGGCGTTCGCAGGGACCACGGCCTGCGGCCGTTCGCCCCTGGCGAGATCGGTGCCGAGCCTCACCTCTTCGACCGTCTCGCCCTCGGAAATCCGCAAGAGCAGCGGATCGCCGGCATAGAAATGCCAGGTCTCCGCCGCATCGCGAACCCGATGCCAGTGGGAGCGTTCGCCGGCTTCCAGCAGATAATAGATCGCCGTCGAGTGGCCACGCGAGCCACCCTCAGCGTCACGAAACGTCTCGACGTACCAGCCGCCTTCCGGATGCCGCTGCATGCCGAGCGTGGTGATGATCTCCTCCGGCGTCATTCAGAAGTTGTCCTTGCGCTTGCGGATTTCGGCAAACACTTCCTCGTTGGATTTGCCCTCCATCAGGAGGTTGCGGCGGATGGCCGGGTCCGATGCGCGCAGGAAGGGATTGGTTTCCTTCTCCAGCCCGATCGTCGTCGGAATGGTGAACCGGCCGGCCGCGCGCTGTGCCTCGATCTCGCTTGCGCGCGCCTGCAGGCGTTCATTGTCCGGATCGACGCTCAGTGCGAACTTCGCATTCGAGAGCGTATATTCATGACCGAAATAGACGGCCGTCTCGTCCGGCAGGACGGCGAGCTTCTGCAGAGAATGCCACATGTCGGCTGCCGGGCGTTCGAACAGCCGGCCGCAGCCGAGCGCAAACAGCGTGTCTGCCGCAAACAGGATCTTGTCATCCGGGAAATGGTAGCAGATATGGCCGGCCGTGTGGCCCGGCGTCTCGATGACGCAGACGAGATGTTCGCCGAACTGGAATTCGTCGCCATCCGCCATGGTCTTGTCGAGGCCGGGGATCGCCACGGCCTCGTTGAACGGGCCGATGATCTCCAGCCCGAACTTTTCCTTGAGCGCCAGGTTGGCTTCCACGTGGTCGCCATGGTGATGGGTGGTGAAGATGTGGGTGATCTTCCAGCCGCGCCGGGCCGCCGCGTCCAGGATCGGCTTTTCCTCCGGGGCATCGATCGAGGCCGTCAGGCCGCTTTCCGGATCGTGCACGAGGACGCCGTAATTATCGCTGCGGCATGAAAAAACTTCGAGTTCCAGTGGTCTCATAACATAACCCCATTGCTGAAAGTGTTTTGCGTCACAATGTAGAGACTGGTCCCTTGAAGTCCAACCACCGTCTGGTACCAAATCACGCATGCATACGGATATCGTCGATCTTCGCGAATTCTATCACTCGCCCCTCGGCCATCTCGCCGAGCAGTCGATCACGTTCGCGCTGTCTTCGCTCTGGGCGCGGCTGCCGGAGGAGCGGCTGGTGGGCCTTGGTTATGCGGTGCCCTATCTCGACCGTTTCCGCGCCGATACGGAACGCACTTTCGCCTTCATGCCGGCGGGGCAGGGGGCGGTGAACTGGCCGGTCAGCGAGCTTTCCTCGACGGCCCTCGTCTTCGACGAGGAACTGCCGCTGCCGGACTCTTCCGTCGACCGCGTGCTGATGGTGCATTCGCTGGAGTTTGCCGAAAATCCGCGGGAGACCTTGAAGGAACTCTGGCGGGTGCTGGCACCCGGTGGGCGGCTGGTCATCGTCGTGCCCAATCGGCGCGGCGTCTGGGCGCGCATGGAACACACGCCGTTCGGCTCCGGCCGGCCCTATTCACGCGGGCAGCTCACCTCGCTGCTGCGCGAGACCAATTTCACGCCCGGTGCCAGTGCCGAGGCGCTGTTCTTCCCGCCGTCGAAGATCCGCGCCGTGCTGAAGCTGCGCCAGGCCTTCGAGCGCCTGGGGCGCCGCTTCTGGCCGGTGTTTTCGGGGGTGATCGTGGTGGAGGCCCAGAAGCGGCTCTACCAGGGCCTGCCGGTCGCCGCCCGCGCCTCCCGGCGCGTCTTCGTGCCGGTGCTGGCACCTCAAGGCGTGCCGACGACGCGGACGCGGTGAGGATCGTCCCTCATCTGGCTGCATTCTCCGGCCCTTGGCTTTGGCTCAGGGCGTTCGTCATTCGAAACGATTGACTGGATCGTTTCGTCGGCTGCGCCGACCATTCCTCACCCCTCGACAAAGCCGAAATTCGGCTTTAATCCCACTGGATCACACCCGCCGTTTAAGGCTTTCCAAAAAGGTTGATCCGATGAGCATCGTCACGAGTGAGCCCGTTCCGCGTCCCGGCATCCTGGATATCGCCGCCTATGTGCCCGGCAAGGAACATGCTCCGGGCGTTGCGCGGGTCTTCAAGCTTTCGTCCAACGAGACGCCGCTCGGCGCCAGCCCGAAGGCGATCGACGCTTTCAAACAGGCGGCCGGCCATCTCGAACTTTATCCGGACGGTCAGGCAATGGCGCTGCGCGAGGCGATCGCCTCGGTGCACGGGCTCAATGTCGCGAACATCATGTGCGGCAACGGCTCCGACGAGTTGCTGGGCCTGCTCTGCCACGTCTATCTCGGTGCCGGCGACGAAGCGATCATCACCCAGCATGGTTTTCTCGTCTACAAGATCCAGATCATGGGCGCCGGCGCCACGGTCGTCGAAGTGAAGGAGAAGGATTGCACCGTTGACGTCGACGCGATCCTTGCCGCCGTCACCGACAAGACGAAGATGGTGTTCATCGCCAATCCCGGCAATCCGACTGGTACATATGTCCCGGTCGCCGATATCCGCCGCCTGCATGCCGGCCTGCCGAAGAGCGTCATCCTCGTGCTCGACGCCGCCTATGCGGAATACGTGCGCAAGAACGATTACGAGGCCGGCCTCGAACTGGTGTCGTCCAACAGGAACGTCGTGATGACCCGCACCTTCTCCAAGGTCTACGGGCTTGCGGCGCTGCGCATCGGCTGGATGTATGGCCCGGCCGGCATTCTCGACGCGCTGAACCGCGTGCGCGGCCCGTTCAACATGAACGCCCCGGCGATTGCCGCAGGTGCGGCCGCGATCCGCGACCAGGCTTTTGTCGAAAAAGCGGTCGAGCACAACAATCTCTGGCAGGGCAAGCTTACCCACGCGCTGGAGGCGATCGGCCTCAAGGTGACGCCTTCGGTCGCCAATTTCGTGCTCATCCATTTCCCGGATGTCGACGGCAAGCGGGCGCCGGAAGCGGATGCCTTCCTCACCAGCCGCGGTTACATCCTGCGCGCTGTCAAAGGCTACGGTTTCCCGAATGCGCTGCGCATGACGATCGGGTCGGAGGAGGCCAATCGCGGCGTCATCGAAACGCTCGGCGAATTCATGGGCAAGAGCGCATGAGCACGCCGCTTTTCGACAGGATCGCGCTGATCGGCATCGGCCTGATCGGCTCCTCGATCGCGCGGGACGTCAAGGAACTGGGTCTGACCCGCGATGTGGTGATTTCCACACGCAGCGCTGAAACCCTGAAACGTGCCGAAGAGCTGACGCTCGGCACGCACTATGTTTCCTCAGCTGCTGATGCGGTGAAAGATGCCGATCTCGTCATCGTCTCGGTTCCGGTCGGTGCATCGGAGGCGGTCGCCAAACAGATCGCCGGCAGCTTGAAGCCCGGCGCGATCGTCACCGATGTCGGTTCCACCAAGGCCTCCGTCATCGCGCAGATGGCGCCGCATATGCCGGAAGGCGTGCATTTCATTCCGGGCCATCCGCTGGCGGGCACCGAAAAATCCGGCCCGGATGCCGGTTTTGTCGGTCTGTTCCGGGACCGCTGGTGCATCTTTACGCCGCTCCCGGATACGGATCAAGGCGCGCTCGATAAGCTGAAGTCCTTCTGGATGGCGCTCGGCTCGCGCATCGACGAAATGGACCCGCAGCACCACGACAAGGTTCTGGCGATCGTCTCCCACCTGCCGCATATCATCGCCTACAACATCGTCGGCACGGCGGACGATCTCGAGACGGTGACCGACGCGGAAGTGATCAAATATTCCGCCTCCGGTTTTCGCGATTTCACCCGTCTTGCTGCGTCCGACCCCACCATGTGGAGGGATGTGTGCCTGCACAACAAGGATGCGATCCTGGAAATGCTGGCGCGGTTTTCGGAAGACCTCGCCTATCTGCAGCGGGCGATCCGCTGGGGTGAGGGCGACAAGCTGTTCGAGCTCTTCACCCGCACCCGCGCCATCCGCCGCTCCATCGTCCAGGCCGGCCAGGATGTCGACGCTCCGGATTTCGGCCGCCATTCACTCGACGCCAAAAAGTGACCAGGGTTAGATCGGCGGAATTTCGCCGATCTGGATGAAGCCGCCGGCGAACACCTTACCGCGGTTGATGGTGAGGTCGAGCGACGCGCTCTTGCCGCGGCCGAGCGCGGACAACATGTTGGCGGCGCTCTTCAGCGTCGGGGCGATCTGCGGAAAGGCCTGGCTGAGGCTGTCCCGCCAGGCATCGATCCGCTCGATCCGGAGCTTCAGCTTGCCAGACAGATAACCCTGTTCATCGAAGGAAAACGGACCGGAAACGGTGATCAGCTTGCCGTCGCCGAGATCGGCCGAAAGGCTGCGCATCTGGCCCTGTGTACCGTAGAGAGCGGTTCCATTCGGATCGGTTCCGTCGATCATGCCGGCGCGGCCGGTCAGGGTCAGGTCGAGATTGGTCGTAAACCGGGGCAGAAGCTGCGGCAGGTCCTTCATCACCACATCGGTGTTTTGCAGCGTCATGGCCGCGTCGAGGTCGTTGCCGTTCTGGCGCAGATGGATTTCGGTGTGACCGGCGCTGATATTGAAGGCCTGGCCGGTTGCCGACGATAGGATGTTCGTCTTCGCATTCTCGATCACCGTCGAGGTGCGCTCCACGCCGCGAAACCGGGTGATGAGGCTCGACTGGAAATTTTCCCAGGTGGTCGAAACCGAAAGCCCGTGGCCGGTGCGGATCTCGATCGGTGAATCGAGTTCCCAGACGATATGGCCGGGATTGTAAACCTGGGCGGCGGACCGCAGCGCTCCGAACGTGGCGGAAATGCCGTTGGTGCGGTCGTCGACCGAGACCTTCGAGCAGAACAGGCCGATCCGGAAGGGATAGCCACGATAGTCCGCGTCGGCGCATTCGGCCGAGATGCCGCGGCTTTCCTGGCTGCCGAGCAGGGCCAGCGTCCGCTCCTTCAGCGT
The DNA here is from genome assembly GCF_023006485.1 of Neorhizobium sp. BETTINA12A. NCBI lineage: Bacteria > Pseudomonadati > Pseudomonadota > Alphaproteobacteria > Hyphomicrobiales > Rhizobiaceae > Neorhizobium > Neorhizobium sp. BETTINA12A. The sequence goes on along the minus strand of NZ_JALBGW010000023.1, from coordinate 7,985 downwards.
CGAGGCGCCATAGAACCAGCCGGCGGTGTAGAGCGCGATTACCAGCACCACGCCGGAGGCGAGTAGCCACAATTTGCCGCTGACGCCAGTTCGGCTTGACGCTGCCATGATGTTCTCCAATGGTGCTGAAAACTTGGGGCGGGATGCTTCAATTGGAATGGTGTGGCGCGGGATATGGACGAATTTTGGGTGTTTGGCTACGGGTCTCTGATGTGGAATCCCGGTTTTACGTTTGAGGAAAGACTGCCCGCACGTACTTTCGGCTTCCGCCGCTCCCTCTGCGTCTGGTCTTACGTGCATCGCGGCACGCCCGATCGTCCGGGGCTCGTCCTCGGTCTCGACCGCGGCGGTTCATGCCGCGGCGTGGCCTTCCGGGTGAGCGAGGAGAACCGGGCGGACGTGCTCGACTACCTGCGCCGGCGCGAACTCGTTACGAACGTCTATCTGGAAAAGATTCTGCCCGTCTCGCTCGGCGACGGGCGGCAGGTGAAGGCAGTCGGCTATATCGTCGATCGCCACCATGTCCAATATGCTGGCGCGCTCGAGATCGAGCAGGCGGCGGAGATCGTCGGCGTCTCCTCCGGCCAGTCCGGGCCAAACGATACCTATGTGTTCAACACATTGGCCCATCTGAAAGATATGGGTATCCGCGATCACTGGTTGGAAGGCGTTGGCGCGGCCGTGACGGCTGGATTTCAGGCCGCCGTCTGAGCTTTCAGCTCCGCAAGCCGCTTCACCGCTGACGGCGGCAGCGGCAGGTGCGGATTGGCGGCCACGGTTTCGACCAGCAGCCTGTCGCTTTCCCGTTCCAGGGTTTCGACCAGATGGGCGTAAAAAGCATCCGGATCCATGCCCGGTGCGATCGGCGGCAGGATGCGGACCTTGAAATGGCCGGGATATTTGATGAGCTTGCGGCGGCCCCAGAACAGGCCCCAATGGGCGACGACCGGCACGACCGGCACCTGCACGTCGCGATAGATACGGGCGATGCCGTAGCGGTATTGCGGCTCGGCGCCCGGCGGGCGGCGCGTGCCTTCGGGGTAGATGATGAGCTGGCGGTTGTTTGCCATCTCCTCCTTCGTCCGGTTCATGACGTCGACCATCACCTTGCCGCGGGCGCCGCGGTTTACCGGGATCATCTTCTGCTTGGCGGCGTACCAGCCGAACAGCGGGATCCACATCAGCTCGCGCTTGAGGATGTAGACCGGGTCCCGCTGCCAGGGCAGCAGTGCGACGGTATCCCAGGCGGATTGATGTTTGGGCGCAAAGATGCAACCGCCCTCCGGCACGTTTTCCAGCCCCTCGATCTCGAAGGTGGCGCCGACGATCTTTGCCATCAGCCAGTTGCAGGAGGCGGCCCAGGCTTTCGGGATGCGGTAGGCCGCCTTGCGCGGCATCAGGAAATAGATCGGGCTCAGCACGATCATGCGGACGATCAGGTTTGTGTAGAAGGCGATGTTGAAAAGAACCGAACGCACCAGCAGCATGGAAGCTTCCTCTTGGACAGGCGTTGCCTACACGAGATCGGGCGGGGAAAAAAGCGTCGGCTCGTCATCCGGAGGGAAAAGTGTCAGGGCGCGGGCTTTGAGGCGGTTTTCGGCGGGTCTTCGTTGCGCAGTCCCGTACCGCGCTCGATGCCGAACCAGTCGCGACAGGTGGCGAGCACGACCTTGCCGTATTCCGAAAGCATGGTGCGCAACACGTCCGGCTCGGCGAACCAGGCTTTTCGGGTGAGATCGGAACTGACCACCGGATAGGGGATGAATTCGGTAACCGGGTCGGCGCGCCGCAATTCGTGCAGGCTGCGCAGCATGTGATAATTGTTGGTGACGACCAACACGGACCTGTATCCGTGGTCGTGGATCCAGCGGGTGATTTCGTTGGCATTGCCGATCGTATCGATCGCATCGTAGCCGATATCGACGCAACAGGCGAAGAGGTCGGGTGAGGCCTGCGTGACCTTGCGGATCTGGGTCGGGCTGGTGGACGGATGCGCTCCCGAGATCAGCAGGCGCTGGCCGGCTCCATCCCGCAAAAGTCCGAGCGCCTGTTCGATGCGCAGATAGCCACCGGTCAATACGACGATCGCATCGGCCTTGACGCCGTCAGGCGCCTTCAGTGACGTCACCGCATTTGCAAACCACAAAAACCCGCCAAAAAGCAGCGCCAGCCCGAGCACGCAGGCCATGATGATGCGCCGGGCGGCCCATCGCAGCCGGCTGTTGCGCGAAAACACTCTCCCGAGCCACCGCCGCGGGTGGCTATCCGCTTCATTTTCGGGTGTGGTCGGAGCCGGTGTCATGATTGTCCATAGCCGGAGATTCGTGGCGAGAACAGGGCCAACCTACAGAGGGACGGCAACCGATTCAAGAAGCTGATAACCCGTCGGAACGCGATGGATCGGATCGGATCAGGTCGATCTCGTCGATGGTGCGCATGACCGTGAACCGGGCCGTGAGCGTCGTCAGCAGCGCGATCACGATCATCGTGGCGAAAATGCCAAGATAACCGCCGGCGCCTATCGTGAAGGAACCGAACAGGGCGCTCGCCTGATCGCTTTCGGGCGTCGCGAGCGAATTCGCCTGCCACATGTTGGCAATGGCGAACATAGCGGCTGCGAGCGCACCGCCGGCGGCGGAACCCTTGATGCTGATCTTCAGGAAATGTTTCTGGAATTCGCCGGCCACGAAAGAGCTTTCGGCGCCGACGAAATGCAGCACCTCGACGATATGGCGATTGCCGGAGAGCGCCCCGCGGGTGGCAAAGATCACCGTCAGGATCATCGCCGTGAAGACGAGGATGAGGACGCCCATGCCGATCAGCACCGTCGTATGGGCCATCGACACCAGGCGGTCCACCCAGGTGCGGTGATCGTCGAGGAAGGCCTGCGGGATTTCCGTCTTCAGGAGATCGCGCATTCCGGCGAAATCGGGTGGGTTCTGTTCGTCAATGGTGACGATGACGAGGCGCGGTATAGGCAGGTCGTCGAAGTTCAATCCGGTGCCGAGCCACGGCTCCAGAAGCCTTGCGGTCGCGCTTTCGTCCATGATCGTGCCTTCGCGGGTGCCGACGAAGGTGAGCGCTAGGTCGCGGGCCTTCTTCAAAGCGGCATCCATGTCGAGCCCGTCATCGGGCTTGATCTGGATGGTGATCTCGCGGGAAATCTGGCTCTGCCAGCTCGACGCCGTGGCCCTTACCATGCTGACCGCGCCAAGCGTCAGACAGGCGAGGAAGGCCATGATGGCGATCACCACCATCAGCGCATTGCCCTGGATGTTGGAGGGCGGCAGGATCGGGGCCGTCGGGCGCACCCGCATCTCGACGCGGCGCGCCTGCTTCTGGCCCGCAGGTTGGGCCTGCCGCTCGCCTTCGGGCCTCTGTGATTGGGCGCTCTTCGTCGCTTCCGGGCGGCTCAGCTCATTCATAGATGTCGAGCCGCCCTTCGGTGAGGATCATCCGCCTTGCATCCACCTGGTCCATCAGCGCCAGATCGTGGGTGGCGATGACGACGGCGGTGCCGAGCCGGTTGAGTTCCAGGAACAGACTGAGGAGCCGGCGCGCCATCGGCGGGTCGACATTGCCGGTCGGTTCGTCGGCGAGCAGGATTTCCGGCTGGTCCATCAGGGCGCGGGCGATCGCGGCACGCTGCTTCTCGCCGCCCGAAAGAACGGCCGGCAGCACGTTGATACGCTCGCCGAGCCCGACCCATTTCAGAAGCTCGATCACGTCGTTGCGGTAGGAGCTTTCCTCCTTGCCGCGCACGCGCAGCGGCAGCGCGACGTTCTCATAGGTGGTCAGGTGGTCAAGCAGGCGGAAATCCTGGAAGACGATGCCGACCCGCCGGCGCAGCATCGGCAGTTCGGCGCGGGGGATCTGCGACAGGTCACGGCCGAACATATGGATGATGCCGCGGGTCGGGTGCAGCGACATGAACAGCAGGCGCAGGAGCGTGGTCTTCCCAGCGCCCGATGGGCCCGTGAGGAATTGGAATGAGCGCTTGGGGATGTCGAAGGTCATATCCCGCAGGATCTCCGGCCCCATCCCATAGCGCAGACCAACGTTTTCGAAATGAATCAACGGATGACCCAGTCCTCGCTCTTTCGACTCTCTGGTGCCCGTCTATCTCTTAACGACCCGGGTAAACGAACGGTAAATCACGCGCGGAAAAGGGCTAATTTCAGGCCGTATTCGCGAAGCGTTAACCATTTCAATTTACGACTGAGGAGGATTCGATTCAATGCCCGCGATCCCGAACAACGGGGAAAACGGGCCGAAGAGGGCCCCATGAGCACGTTTAGCAGCCATCAGGGCAAGACAGTCATCCAGATGGACATCCTGCCGCCGGAACCTTCCGCGCGGCCGACCCGGGTGAACCCCCGGGGCGGCGAAGTGGTCGACGCCCAGTTCGTCCCGGTTCGCGAGACCTTCCGCCGAGGACCGGCGCCGCGCTCGCACAATGACAATCGCACCAGGCGACCTGAAACCACGGTCGTTGCCGCGTCGTTCGCGGAACGGGTTCTCGCCGGAACTGAGCGTGGCCTGATGCGTCTTTCCGCCGATTTCTTCTCGGCAGTGGTGGCCGTCGTCTTCGTTGCCGTCTTCAGCCTCGCGGGCGGCTTCACGTTCCTGTTCGCCGGTTCGGCGACGGCAGGAGCCGGGCCGACGCTCGACATCACCCATGTGACGATGACGCCGCAGGATGCCAACGGCATGCGCGTGCTCTTGATCAACGGCATCGTCGAGAACCGCAGCGGCGACAACCGGGCCATGCCGCAGATCCGCGCCGATCTGATGTCGGGCCAGACACTCATTGCGACGACGCTGATCTCGCCGCCGGTCTCGTCGATCGAAGGCCGCCAGAGCCGAGGCTTTTCGGCGCGCGTGCCCCACCCCGGTGGAAAACTGCCCGATCTGCGGCTTTCCTTTGCGGACCGCGGCGCCTAGAGCTTTCTCTTTCCCGACGGATTGTGGTATCGCGGTTTTTTACGGACACGTAGGAGAACCTCATGCCCGTCGTACGCGGCAAAATCATCGAGCCGCTTTACACCGCCGAACAGATCGCCGAGCGCAACCATGCGATCGCGGCGCAGATCGCCACCGGTCCGACCAAGGACCTGCTGGTCATTGCTATCCTCAAGGGCTCGTTCGTCTTCGCCGCCGATCTGTTGCGGGCGCTGCATGATGTGGGTCTTGCGCCGGAAGTCGAGTTCGTCACGCTGTCGAGCTACGGCGCCGGAACCGTTTCGCAAGGGGTGCGGATCGTCAAGGACATCGACAGCGACGTGAAGGATCGCGACGTGTTGTTGATCGACGATATCCTCGAATCCGGCCGTACGCTGAAATTCGCCAAGGAAATGCTCTATGAGCGCGGCGCCCGTAATGTTTCGGTCGCCGTGCTGCTCGACAAACGCGTCAAGCGCCAGGAGGATCTGGAGGCGGATTACGTCGGTTTCGAATGCCCGGACTATTTCGTCGTCGGTTACGGCATGGACGTCGCCTATGCTTTTCGCGAGCTGCCTTTTGTCGGCGTCGTGACCGGAGACGCCTGACCGATTTGCTTGGCTTGGGGAGACGAGGTGTTAACCATGTCGGCCTGCAATGGGCCGGCGTTTACTCCTCGACAAGAAAACTCTGTTGATTTGCTCCCAGATAACAAAACACGGGAGCGATCACCGCAATGGCAAAAATCCTGATTACCGAGGACGAAGATTCGCTTCGCATGTTCGTTGCGCGGGCGCTTCGTCTCGATGGTCATGAGACCCATGAAGCGGGTGACGGCGCGGAAGGCCTCGAAAAGCTCAGCGAGGGAACCTTCGATCTGCTGCTCTCCGACATCCGCATGCCGGTCATGGATGGCATCGAACTGGTGCACCAGGCTTCCGCAAAATTCCCCGATCTGAAAATCCTGCTGATGACCGGTTATGCCGAGCAGCGGGAGCGTGCCGACGATCTTGCGGCCAAGGTGATCGACATGGTGCAGAAGCCGTTCGCGCTTCCCGATATCCGCCGTGCCGTCGCCTCGGCACTGGCCGCAGCAAGCTCCCGCGCGGCCTGAAAAGTCTTCAGGCCGGCTTCAGGTCAGCGAATATCCAGAAGCCGTTCCAGGTATTGCCGCTCCGCTTCACCGGAAAGCGCGTTGCCGAGTTTTTCGCGGATCGCTTCGAGGATTTGGCGGGCGCGCTGGACATCGATTTCATCAGGCACCTTCACCTGATCGCCGAAATCCGGGCCTGACGTGGCACGCGGGCGCCCAAGCGGGTCGCGGCCGTTCTGGCCGCCTTGCGAGGTCATGTTTTCGCCCGGGCCGCCACGATCCTGGCCTTGGCCCTGGCCCTGCTGTTGCATGGCCTGCATCATCTGCTGCATCATGTTCTGGGCGCCCTGGCGAAGTGCGTTGAGCGCGTTGCCCTGGCCTTGCACGGCCTGCTCGCCCTGGCCATCGCCCAGCGCCTTGCCGGCATTGCCCATCTCGTTCTGCGCCTTGCCGAAACCTTCGCCGGGTTGCATGCCGAGGCCCTTCAGCGCTTGCTGCAGCTCTTCCAGCTTCTTGCCAAGGCCTTCCTGCTGGGCGCGGAGGTTCTTCAGCGCTTCACGCAGCTGCTCGGCAGTCATCTGGTCGGTGTTCTGCAGACCCTGTTGGCCCTGCTGACCTTGCTGCTGTTGACCCTGCTGCTGCTGACCCTGCTGCTGCTGTTGGCCTTCCTGCCCCGGCCGTTCGCTCGGGTCGCCGCGCTGCATGCGGTCGCGGAGCGCCTGGTCCAGCTTGAAGGTCTGGTCCATCAGCCGCTGCTGTTCCTGCATGATTTCGCCGAGTTTGTCGATCTGCTGGCGCATCTGGCCGTTCTGCTGTTGCTGGCCCTGCTGACCTCGCTGCGGCCTGCCGGCCTGCAGGTTGTTCATCATCCGCTGCAATTCGTTGAGCATCTGCTGGGCGGCGTCGCGATTGCCGGACCGGGCGAGATTTTCGATCTGGTCCATCATGTTCTGCAGGTCGCGCTGGCGGATGACATTCTGGGACTGCATGTTGTTGGGCGCCTGCGGAGCGTTCTGCATCCGCTGCGCAAGCTCGTTCATGAACTGCTGCATGGCTTCGCGCAGCTCCTGCATCAGCCGGGCGACCTCCTGGTCGGATGCCTTGTTCTGCAGCGCTTCGGCAAGGTTGCGCTGCGCGTCGCGCAGGCGGCGTTCGGCCTGGGACAGGTCACCATCCTCGATGCCGAGCGCAATTTCCCAGAGATATTCGGCCGTATCCTTCAGCTGTTCCTCGTTGCGGGCGAGCTTCATGCGCTCGAGCGCCGACCTGATCAGCAGGAAATGGCTGAGGTTGGGAATGGTCTCGTCGGGACGGATCGCCAGCGCTTCGTTGAGCTCGATGGCGCGGGGCATCTGGCGGGTATCGAGCGCGAAGACCTGGCGCTCTTCGGCGACGGCGGCCGCCAGCGGCTCGGAGAAGCCGCGCGAGGGCAGCACCATTTCATGGGTCGGGCTGCGGCCGGTCTGGCCGGCGCCATCCTTGGCGATCAGGGTGATCTTGACACGCTTGCCGGCGAGCGGATGCTCGATCAGGCTTCGGCTCGTCAGGCTCTTGACCTCGCGGCTGTTCTGCCGCGGCAGGTCGAGCCGGTAGTCCGGCAGCGGATAAAGCGGGGTCGCGCCCGGAGCCGGCTTGTCGACCGGTTCGATCAGAGCATGAGCTTCGCGGATGCCGTAGTCGTCCTTGCCGGTGTAGCCGATCTCCAGCGCGCCGTTGACGGAACGTTTCGGCTGGCCATCGAAGGCGATTTCCGGCGGCCGGTCCGGGATCACGTCAAAGGCCCAGGTCTGGCCGTTGACGGTCAGGCTGCCGCTTTCGGCGACGTTGAGCGCATAGGTGCGGGGCGGCCGCTGCTGGTTAGGCTGCTGTTGCGATGCGGCCGGTTGAGCCGATGTCTGTGGGGCCGGTGCCTGCCCGGCCGTCTGCTGCCCCTGCTGACCGGCGGCCTGCT